>CALEJX010000083.1 GCA_937898375.1 uncultured Ruminococcus sp. | reverse complement strand
GATTTTTATACTGACGATTGGCTCTATTTCAACTATGAGCAGGGGGATAAAGAGAAGTTTGAAAAGCTTGGTGTGCCGAAAGATATGGTGGTGTATCTTGGAAATATTGACGAGCTTAGTCAAATAATACGTTCGGTGGCGTATGAACATCAGCTTATGAAAGACGAGCATGAGGAAGTCACACGGCATTATATGGAGATATTTCTGTTGAAGCTTGGCAGACAGCTAAAGTGTACAGATCAAAATTCCTGTAGTATCACCGATAGGAACAGCCGTTTTATGCAGCTGAGAGCATATATATACGCAATGCCTGAGGATATCGCAGACGTTGGCAGCATGGCATGGGATATGGGCATAAGCAGATCAAGCTTTCAGCATATGTATAAGAAAATGTTCGGCGTGAGCGTCATGACGGACGTTATAAGCGCACGAATGGAGAGAGCCAGCCAGCTTCTTGCAACAACAAATCTCAGCGTCAGGGAAGTGGCGGAGAGGTGCGGATATACTAATGAGTATGGCTTTATGAAGCGGTTTAAAATGCACTTTGGAAAAACTCCTACGGAGTTTCGGAGTATGCTGTGACGGCTAGGAAAACTAGCATAATACAACGCAAGAAAAGAGGTCAAGGAACGTGTCCCTGACCTCTTGTTTTATATTTTTATTCTTCGATAAAAACTGCGGCTAAGCCCTTGATTGTGAGCTTTCCGTTATCAAGGCTTGCGCCATGACCTACTGTGTAGATTATTTTACCATTGATATTTTCAATCTCAGCCGTTTCGTCCTTTGGATTTATGACCGCAAGTATGCTCTGCTCGTCGCTCTTACGTCTGTAAACGAGAGGATAGCCGCTTGATATGAACTCTATCTCTCCTCTGCTTTGCAGTGCAGGATTTTTCTGTCTAAAGCTTATAAGCCCCTTGACCTCACTTCTAAGTGAGGTGCTGTCCTTTGTTTGGCTCTCAGCGTCTGGTCTGTCCTTACTGCTGTCAAGCGGTACATAGAGCTTTTCGGCTTTGGCTGATGAGAAGCCTGCGTTAAGCCCCTTGTTCCACTGCATAGGTGAACGTGAGCCTGTTCTTCCATAGCCGCCCTCAACTGATGTCAGCCCCTCAACATATCTCATGCCTATCTCGTCGCCGTAGTAGATAAATGGTGCGCCCGGCATTGTGAGCAAGAATGCAAATGCAACACGCATTTCGTCTGTATCAAGTGTTCTTGCAAGTCTGTCCATATCGTGATTGCCTGACGGGATACAGATAAGACCCTTGCCGTCTGTCTTGGCATAATTGGTTTTGTATGCTTCAACAAATTCTTTAGCCGTACCCTTGCCACGCTTTGAGAAATAAGGCTCTTCACAGCGGAAAAGGTCATTATAATGTGACGGACCAAAGTGCAGCAGGAAGTCCATGTGGAAGCCGCCGATTATTGACTTGTCAGGTTCGCCCCACTCTGATACCATAGCGGCATATGGGAATTCCTTGTCAAGAAACTCTCTTACGTTTTGCCAGAGTGCGATAGTGCCCTTTCCGTTCTCGTCATTCTTCACAAGTGAGCCTGCCATATCCACTCTAAAGCCGTCTGCACCGGCGCTGAGCCAGAAGCGCATGATATCTTTCAAGGCTTCAAGTGTTGCTCTCGGACCTTCATCGTTCATTGACTGCTGCCACTTTTTATCAGGGTCAGGCTTATAGTAGCCGTAGTTAAGTGCAGGCTGATGTGAGAAGAAATTCACGGCGCATGAGCCGTCTCTGTCGGAGATACCACGGATACTAGCCATGCCGTCAGGCTCTACCCAAATGCTGTCTGTCCATACATAGCGGTCTGTGAACTCGTTTCTCTCGGCTTTCATTGACTCCTTGAACCACTTATGTGTAACGGCTGTATGACCAGGCACAAGGTCAAGCAGAACGTGCATACCACGCTTGTGAGCTTCATTAAAAAGCTCCACCAAGTCCTCATTAGTGCCGTAACGTGGAGCAACAGTGTAATAGTCCTCAACGTCATAGCCTGCGTCGCCGAAAGGCGATTTGAAACATGGGTTTATCCATATAGCGTTACAGCCCAGTTCGCAGATATAGTCGAGCTTTTCGGTGATACCCTTGATATCGCCGATACCGTCTGAATTTGTGTCATTGAATGACTGGGGATAGATCTCATAGAAAACTGCGTTGTCGAGCCACCGTGGTTGCTTTGTCATAATATTACCTCCTAAATATCGCCTGTTGTATAGCTCAATATTAGTCTTCCATGCCCTTCATGTATTCCACGAACTGCTTTGCAACTCTCGGTGAACGTCCTGCTCTTGAAAGCGCATACGCCTCAGCCTTTTGCAGTACCTCATCGATAGGCGTTTTAAGCTCGTATTGCTTTGCAAGCTTCTCAACTACGTCAAGGTATATCTTCTTGTCAGGCTTCTGATATGTGACAGTAAGTCCAAAGCGGTCTGACAGAGAAAGAAGCTCCTGCATAGTGTCCTTGAAGTGTATCTCGTCGCCCTCTCGTGAAGAGAACGTCTCATGTACAAGATGTCTTCTGTTTGAGGTAGCATAAATGCAGAGATTGTCTGCAGTTGATGAAACGCTGCCCTCGAGGATAGCTTTCAGTGCCGCAAAATCATCATCGTCCTCTGTGAACGAGAGGTCGTCTATGAAGATAATGAATTTCAATGGATTTTTGCTAACTGTTTCTACAATGGCTGGAATCTCGTGGAGCTGCTTCTTTTTAAGCTCGATAAGTCTAAGACCCTTGCAGGCATATTCGTTTGCTATCGCCTTAACTGTTGATGACTTTCCTGTGCCGCAGTCGCCGTAAAGCAAAACGTTGTTTGCAGGCTTGCCCTTTAAAAGTGCAAGTGTGTTGTTGATAACTTCCTGACGTTCACGCTCGTAATTGTGCAGGTCGGAAAGCTTTATGTCGTCAGGATATTCAACAGGAACTATCTTGCCGTCCTTGATGACAAATACATGATACTGTGAGTAAATGCCGTAGCCGTACTGTCCGATAGCGTGTATCCTGTCTGCATAAATCTGCGAGAAGTCAAGCTTCTGTGTGGCATATCTCGGCAGGAAGCCGTCATAGTCTATCTTTGAGATTATCTCATCACATGGTATCTGTGAAAGCTCTTCGATAACAGCAAGCTCGTTTGCAAGACATTCTTCCAAAAGCGCACCTGTTTCCTTGCCCTCGCCCTTTTTAAGCATAAAAAGGTTTTCGTTTTCAAGGACAAGCTTGAGCATATATTCTGTAAGATTGTCTGAATATGCAAAAAGCTCAGCCACAAAATCTGAGTATTTTTCTATAGCTTTATCGCTGTCAGACTCGCATACTGCAAGAGTCTCCAAAAGCTTTTCAAAAACGGGAACTTCATGTAAGCTCTTGAATATTACCAACGTGTGTGCCTGACGGCAGAGTGCTTTAAAATCGTGCATTATGAACACTTCTTTCTTCTTATTGTATATTTATTCTTTATTATACAACATATCATTACTTTTCGTCAACATCTACATTGCACGATTTTAACAAAAAACATTACCGCTTTTTGTAGCTTAAAGCAAAATATTTTTGCCCATTATGATTTACTTTTGAACTGAAAAATGCTATAATTATATGACAGACCATTACAGAAATAAAAGGAGAAATGGATATGACAGACAAAAACGTATCTATCATGAATATCGGCAGCATGGGATATCTGCCGCAGGTGTTCAAAAAGATAGAGAATGAGAAAAAGCTTAACATAGTTTACCTCGGCGGCTCCATAACAATGGGCTGCAACGCCACAAAAACCGAGCTTAGATATGTTGACCGCAGTGCAAAATGGTGGCAGACAAATTTTCCTGACGCTGAGATAAGCTATTTCAACGCAGGTATCGGCGCAACTACCTCGCAGTTTGGTGTGGCAAGAGTGCAGGAACACGTTCTCGACAAACAGCCTGACCTTGTTTTCGTTGAGTTCTCAGTAAATGACAGCAGTTCGCCACTCTTTATGGAAACATACGAGAGCCTTGTAAGGCGTTTGCTGAAAGCGGAGAGCGTCAAGGCAGTAGTGCTTATAAACAATCTTTTCTATGACACAGGCACAAATGCGCAGGGCATACACAATGCTATCGGTCTGCACTATGAC
>CALEJX010000082.1 GCA_937898375.1 uncultured Ruminococcus sp. | reverse complement strand
AGGAACAGTGCCGGAAATGCCGTTGGTCTTAGAATACTTAAAGGGCGCATAGGCGTAATTTTCTTCAGAGCTGAAAGCGTCAGTGACAGCCTTTATATCCACAACTTTTCCTATAGGTTTAAAAGCGTTGAGCCGTGATCTGCTTTCGGCTTTTTCTTCGTCAGCGTCGGCTGTCTGTTCGTATGTTTTAGGCTTGTTTCCAAGAGAGTAGTATACGATGCCCGCCTGCTTCAATCCGCCGTCTATGTTCACAGGATTTTTGGTTTCAAGCAAAGCGGTAAGATACACGAACATCTGCAAATTAAGACCATTGTAGAGCATTGAATATTTAAGGTCTATAGAACCTGTTTTATAGTCAATTATCCTCACATACTTCTCACCATTCTCGTCATCGAAAATATCAACTCTGTCGATAATTCCTGTAAGGATTATCTTATCTCTGCCGTTCACGTCTATAATAAGTCTGTCTTCTTCCTCAGTCTTATCCTTATCTATTTTGTATTCCAAAAGCACAGGTCTGAATTTTGAGTGAAGAAGCTCATGCTGCATAAAGCGAACGATATGCAGGATATTGCTTTCCATGCGCTCCTGCAAAAATACAAATGACGGAGATTTTCCGAACATACCACCAAGGCTTTCTTTTATATAATCGGTGACGTTTTGGTGGATATACTCTTTTATCTCATCATCTGAGAGGGTAAGAAAAGCAGTGTCAAAACCTGTGCCGTCGTCACCTTTGTGCATTATCTTTTCAAGAAGCTGATGAATGATAAGTCCCCTGTTAAGTCCGTCAATATCCGCCTTTCTGACAGTTTTAAGCCCAAGACCATACTTGCAGAAATAATTGAATGGGCATTTATAATATGTATCGAGCTGGGTCGGAGAGACTTTTGCAGGCTGTTCTGACATGAAAAGTTTTTCTGCAGTCTTTTCTGCAAGCTTATAATCACCATTTTCATGAAGCTCTTTTGTGCGCATAAGCTTCTCGGCATATTCCTGCGATAAACCGAGAGCAGACTTTATGGCAGAAGTTGTAGCATCTTTATCACGGGAATGTTGCATATATTTATAGTATGCTGTCCTGAAAGAAGTGCAGTAAAAATCAAGCCCCATATCCTGAGCCTTGATATTAATTTTGCCAAACATTCCGTTAAGCTCCGAAACAAGCACAGAGGGGTGGTGGGCTTCTCCTACAAGGTCAGATTCGGAATACAGCACATAGAGCTTTTCATCTGCAAGAGTGAAAGCGTTGTAACAAACAAGCTTCTCTGTCTGAAAAGATTTTCTTGCGCTGTGTGCAATGTGGATATCGCTGCCCTCCAATATCATTTTTTCATTTTCTGTGATAAGCCCACCTGAATTTACGGACGCAGGGAAAATGCCGTCGTTCACCTCAACAAGAAAGACCGCCTTTACGCCGTCAAGCCTTGAATGGCTCGGGTCACATATTCTCACGCAATCAAGCTTCTGCGGCGGACGTGAAACGCTCATTTGCGAAAGCATGAGTTTGAAAAGCTCATAAAACTGTCTGAGGGAGATAACTTCGTCATTCATGCAGTCATAGACCGATTTGGTAGCCGAAAGCACAGAGTTCCAAAGCTGCTTTAGTCCTCTTGCCATTTCAAGCTGAGTTTCGTTGTCCGAAGTTCCTGCCTTTTTTACAACAGAAAAAGTCTGCTGAGAAAGCTCGATAGTCCCAAGCAGTTCGTAAAGTCCACGGCACAACTCCCCTGCCGTAACGCCTTTTCCGAGCTTGCTTTTAAATGCTTCAAAAGGCTCGATTATCTTTCGCCTTGAACGGTTTATGTTTTCAAGCTGTTTTTCACTAAGATCTCCTGCAACAGTAAAATCATTGAGCCACATGTCGCCCTCAACGCTCCAGCGTATGCAGTAGTCTTCCAGATTTGATATCTCAATATTCAGCATTGGAAAAAGAGGCGATTTTATGTATTTCAAAATGTTGTCTGTAGAATACTTTTTTGAAAGCAGGCACTTGAAAAGCGAGTTCATATATCTAACGAGTGATGATGACGAAACGTTGTCACTGCGGTCTGAAAAATATGGTATCTCATATCTGTCAAACGTGCCCTCGAAAACGGAAGCGCAATCTTTGAGATTTCTTGCAAGCACTGCTATGTCGCTGAATTTGTAGCCTTTTTCTCTAATAAGTTCCCATATCTTTGCACTTACAAATTCGCTTTCTTCATAAATATCTGTCGCCGATACAACAGATACATTTTCGCACTTTCCGCTGTATGGCTTTTTACAGGTATTGTAAAGTTCTTTGCTGACATATTCAAGTTCAGACGTTTTGAATGAGCTGTTGTGACATTCTATCGTGTTGACCTTGTAGTTATGGTCAGCGGCAATATCCGTTATCTGCTGCAACGTTTTAAGGGTATCAGCAAAAGGGTGATTTGCATATCTTCTTACGCTTTCATTGTCGATACAAAGAGAGAAAGTTATGCTTTTGCACTGTGCGATACAAGCGTCAAGCATTTTAAGCTCGTCATAGGAGAAATCATTGAAAGCGTCAACAAAAACTGTCATGCCACGGAAATAGCCGTTTTCTTTTACCTGAGCCACACTTCTTGCCATAGCCGACAGTGTGTCCTGCATTCCTGCCTTTTCAAGCTCGTCCATGTAAAAGTCATAAAGCCTTGAGATATCAAAAAGCTTCATTGCAAGAGAGCCGCCCTGCTTCTCAGCGGCAAGGGCAAGATCTTGCGGAGTTATTCCGCTTTCACGAAACTGGCTCACAAGCTCATTAAGCTCGGCTATAAAGCTGCCCTTTTCAAGGCTCTTTTTATAGAAGCGGATATCCTTGGTCTGTTTAAGACGTCTTACTGCCTTGTACATAAGGATAGTGCGGACGTTATCATCGGCATTTTCCTTTGATCTGCCGCCGTAAAGCTTTTCCGTGAACTCGGCGATACGGTTAAAGCCTGCGGTTTCTATGGCGTTAAAATCTGCCGCACCAAGGTGTTCATACAGTTTTTTGTCATATTCAAATGAAAACTGATCGGGTATTATGACCATGACCTGCTCGCCGTTTTTTACAGCAGACTTGATCTTATCTATGAAAACCTCGTCACGTCCGCTGTGAGAGCCGCCGCTTATAACTGTTACCATTAAATGTGCCTCCGTTTTGATTGATATTTATATAATAACACGGCAGGGCTCAAAAGTCAATCGTACTATTGATATAAGCACAAATAAACGTACACTTAGCTGAAAATACTTTTAAGTATCTCGGCTATTTTAAAAGTAAACTTTATATCTTCCTTATTGCCGTCTATGACAGTTATACCGCCGTCATTTTTATCATCTTTTTCATCAGATATAACATTACTCAAAACAAATGATGCACCAAGATTTGACGAGGAAAAAGCAGCGGCTTCAATGCCTGCGGAACTTACTGTAACAACAAATGAAATGATGATAGCTGTGACAAATTTTTTCATGAAAAATGGCCTCCCATAAATATCTGTTGTTCAGATTATGGGAGGTCTTTTTTATTTTATTCAGTTTCCGAAAAATTTTCTTGCGATATCTACTGACTCTTTTGCGTCCTTTGCGTAATAGTCAGCGCCTATTTGCTCTGCATAGTCGGCTGTTACCACCGCACCGCCTACTATTATCTTGCAGTCAACATTGTTTTCACGAAGAAGCTTAACTGTGTTCTCCATGCTCACAAGAGTTGTTGTCATAAGCGCAGAAAGACCGATAAGATGAACGTCATTTTCTATTGCGCAATCAACTACTGTCTGATAATCAACGTCCTTGCCAAGGTCGATAACGTCATAACCATAGTTTTCAAGAAGCACCTTTACAATGTTCTTACCGATATCGTGGATATCGCCCTTTACTGTGGCAAGGATTATCTTGCCCTTTGAAACGCTCTTTTCACCCGTTGACAAAATATGATTTTTTATCACCTCAAAACAAGCCTGCGCTGTGCCCGCTGTCTGGATAAGCTGTGGCAGGAAAAGCTTGCCCTTTTCAAATTCTGCACCAGCCTTGTCAAGTGCAGGGATAAGCATATCATTGACGATGTTCATTGCCTCTGTTTCCTGCAAAAGCTTTGCCGTAAGGTCAGCGGCTTCTTTTTTCAGACCATTTTCAATAGCATATGGCAGATCTATCTCAGCCTTTGCACCTGTTGCGGCAGTGGCAGCCTTTTTCTCTCCGCCATAATGAGAAATAAAGTCAACTGAGTTTTTATCTATATTTGTAAGAAGCTTGTAAGCACGAACAGTTGCCGTCATAGAATCAATGTTTGGATTCATTATCGGCAGGTCAAGACCCTTTGTGAGAGCCATCATAAGGAAGTTGTGGTTGACTATCTCTCTGCTAGGCAGACCAAAGCTGATATTTGATACGCCGAGGACTGTTTTAAGTCCAAGCTCGTTCTTTACTCGCTCCACCGCATTTACGGTCTGCATAACGTTTTCCTGCTCCGCAGAAGCAGTAAGGGTAAGACAGTCAATGTACACATCTTCTTTTCTTATGCCATATTCAAGCGCCTTGTCAAGTATCTTTTTAGCAAGTTCAAATCTCTTGTCAGCGCTCTTTGGTATGCCGTTTTCATCAAGTGTAAGACCTACCACAGCCGCACCGTATTTCTTCACAAGCGGAAGAACGTTTTCAATAGAGCTGTCCTCTGCGTTTACAGAATTGACTATAGGCTTGCCGTTATAAGCCCTCAGAGCCGCTTCAAGCACCTCAGGTATAGTTGAGTCCACCTGCAAAGGCACATCAACAACGCCCTGCAAAGCCTTTACAGCTTTGACCATCATGCCCTTTTCGTCAATACCGGGCAGACCAACGT
>CALEJX010000081.1 GCA_937898375.1 uncultured Ruminococcus sp. | reverse complement strand
AACACGTTCAAAGGACGGTAAGGTCGGTAAGGGCAAAACAGGCGTTGCGCTGGTTGCGGCTGTGGCACAGGTACCTGTTGTCCCTGTTGGTATCAATTTTGAGGGCAAGCTCAAATTTAGAAAGCGTGTAGTAGTAAGATTTGGCAAGCCGATAGTGCCTAGCGAGATAGGCGTTACAGCTACTGACCCTCATTCTCTTAAGACAATTAAGAACGAGATCATGAAAAATATCACGGAGTTGGTACATTAAATGTTAACAAAGTGTAAAATTTGCGTTGCAAAGACCGCAGGTTTCTGTTTTGGTGTAGACAGAGCCGTAAAAATAGTGTATAATGAATTAGATAACCGAAATAATGTTGTAACGTTAGGCCCAATCATTCACAATCCAAATGTAGTTTCTGACCTTGAAGCTAGGGGAGTTTACTCCACCGAGGTGGATAAGGTCACAAAAGACCAGACAGTTGTTATCAGATCCCACGGCGTTGGACTGGACGTGTATGACAAGCTTGCAAAGATAGGTGCAGAAGTCATTGACGCTACCTGTCCCTTTGTGGCGAGGATACACAAGATAGCAGCCGAGAAATCGGGCGAGGGATATATAATTCTTATCGCAGGCGATGAGACCCACCCTGAAATAATGGGTATACGAGGTCATTGCAGCGGGGAGAGTTGTGTGTTCAGTTCATGTGACGATTTTGAAAATTTGGTGAAAGAAAAAGATTTTTCGTCAAAAAAGGTTGCAATTCTGGCTCAGACAACGTATAATAAGAATATGTGGAGAAAGTGCGAAGAGCTTTTTGAGAGGTATCTGCCTGAAGCTGTGGTGTATAACACTATATGCAGTGCTACTTCTGAAAGACAGAAGGAGGCGGCGGAGCTTGCAAAGGCTGCCGACATAATGATAATCGTCGGAGGACTGCACAGCTCCAATACTCACAAGCTCAAAGCCATATGTGATGAATATTGCAAATGCTGGCTTGTAGAGGACGCCGACGGACTGAGGTCATGTGATATTGACTTATCTGATGCAAAATTTATCGGGATTTCTGCCGGGGCATCGACGCCGGCTTATATAATCAAGGAGGTACAACAGACCATGAGTGAAATGTTGAACAATGTTGACGAAGAATTCAATTTTGAGGAGGAACTGGAAAAGACTCTGAAAAAAATACATACGGGAATGAAGGTAGAGGGCGTTGTCACCGATATCAATAACGGTGAAGTTGCCGTAGATATCGGCACAAAGCACACAGGCTATATCCCTGCTTCTGAGCTTACTGACGATCCTACAAAGAAGCCAGAGGATATCGTAAAGGTCGGCGACAAGATCGATCTTATCGTTCTTAAGACAAACGATCAGGAAGGTATCGTTACACTTTCTAAGAAGAAGGTTGATGCAGTTCTTGGTTTCCAGAAGATAGTTGAGGCTAAGGAAGCTGATGCTACACTTACAGGTACAGTTACAAACGTTGTTAAGGGCGGCGTGCTCGTTTCCTGCAACGGCGTTAAGGTATTTATCCCTGCTTCACAGGCAGCTCCAAGAAGAGACTTTGATCTTAATGATCTGCTCAAGCAGACAGTAAACTTCAAGATCCTTGAAGTAAACGAAGCTAAGCAGAGAGCAGTTGGTTCTATCCGTGCAGTTGCAAGAGAGGAAAGAGCAGCAGCTCAGGCTAAGTTCTTCGAGACAGCTCAGATCGGTTCTGAGGTTGAGGGTACAGTTAAGTCTATCACAGATTACGGCGTATTCGTTGATCTCGGCGGCGTTGATGGTCTTATCAGAAGAATGGATCTTTCTTGGAACAGGATCAAGCACCCTTCAGATGTTGTTTCTGTTGGCGACAAGATCACTGTTACTATCAAGGACATCGACAGCGAGACAAAGAAGGTTTCACTGACATATAAGAAGGCTTCTGAGAACCCATGGGAGATCTTCAAGGCTAACTATGAGGTAGGTCAGGTAGTTAAGGCTACTATCGTATCTATCACAAGCTTTGGTGCTTTTGCACAGATCATTGATGGCATTGACGGTCTTATCCATATCTCTCAGATCGCTAACCAGAGAGTAAACAATGTTGCAGATATCCTTTCTGTGGGTCAGGTAGTTGATTGTCAGATCACAGAGATCGATCTCGACAAGAAGAGGATCAGCCTGTCTATGAGAGCTTTGCTTCCTGCTGATGACGAGGCTTCTGAGGACGCTGAATAAGCAATAAAATTCATGGGGGCGAGAGATCGCCCTCGTTTTTTATTTTGTATGAATTAATGACAGCTATATTCTGTCAAAAAATCCTTAGAAAAAACTAAAGATTTACCGAAAAGACTTAACTTTTTGATTCGTATGTGGTATAATAATATCAGATCAAATAAAGACGAAAGGTTAAATTTATGGATGAAATAAAAAACACGGCAGTGAAAAAACGCAAAAAGAAAAAATCAACTAATCCTGCTGTCAGAGTTCTCAAAATATTGGGTACAGCTTTGCTGTCTATATTTCTGATACTCATTATCACCTGTTCTATATTTGCAACAGTTCTGACTATTTACGTCCTTAACTTTGCAGATACCACTACAACTATCAGCCTTGACAAGACGGAGACCAGTAATATTTCAAGATTTTTGTCTGTCAACCCTGATTATGATGAAAACGATGAGGATTCACAGGAGTATGACCTTTATTATGCTCTGAAAAACA
>CALEJX010000080.1 GCA_937898375.1 uncultured Ruminococcus sp. | reverse complement strand
AAGGGCAGCGACAAGGCTATGTGCGCTAACGTTGATATGTACTCCGGCTTTGTTTACAGTATGCTTGGTATCCCTGAGGATCTTTATACGCCTATGTTCGCCGTTTCAAGAATGGCAGGCTGGTGCGCACACAGATTTGAAGAGCTTGTAACAGGCAAGAGGATAATCCGTCCTGCGTACAAGGCTATCTCTGGGGAGAAGAAGTATATCCCACTGGACGAGAGATAAGCAAAATAATTTTTACCTGTCCTTATTGGGCGTAAAAAGGCTTGAAATATTTTTGTGTATATGATATAATAGAATCGGGTATATGCCCGGTTCTATTTTTTTTGTTTGGTGTATCAGGAGGGATCGTTTGAAAAATCTTAAATTGGCTGCCGTTTGTCTTTCGTGTCTTGCTATGACAGGCTGTTCGGCACTGAATTTTTCTGTTGAGGGACTTATAAACGCCCCGAAGCTTACCTCTGAGCAAAGCGAGATACATCAGGCGCTTATCGAGAGCGTAGGCAGTAATATAACCCTGAAATATCCTAAAAACGGCGAATACCGCTCGGCTTATGTTATCGCAAATATTGACGATGAGCCTACGGACGAGGCTATGGTTTTCTATGAGTACACTTCAAACGGCTCTGAGGAGGACGGTTTGAGGGTGAACATTCTCGACAAGGATGAGAACGGCAAGTGGTATTCTGTGAAAGAGCTTGCAGGCGCAGGCACGGACATAGATCAGGTCATTATTTCGCCTATGGGAAACAGCAATCAGACGGACGTTTTTGTGGGATATCAAAATCTTACCAATGATGAGAAGACCATGGAGATATACAGCTATGCCGACGGAGATTTCAAGCGTGTGGCGCTTGATACATACTCGGTGCTTGAACCGCTGGATATAAACAATGACGGCTATATCGAGCTTATCACCATACAGAGAAGCACCAATAACGATACAGGTGCGGTGACGGCAAAGGCTTCTATGCTCAACATGAAAAACAATGAGATAACCCGTGGCGAGGGCGTTGATATGTGCGACAATGTGACCTCATATGTTTCATCAAAGACGGGAATACTCGACAGCGGCAGGAGCGCTATTTTCATTGACGGATTGACCACTGACGGGAAATTGCAGACGGAGATAATTTACTACAGATACTCGGGGCTGCAAAATCCTATGCAGCTTAGAAGTGAAAAGCTGCTACCTTTATGCACAAGACCTGCGGGCTACTACAGCGAGGATATTGACGGTGACGGCGATGTGGAGATACCGTCAACTTCGCCTATGATAGGCTATGAGAACGCTGTGGCAGACGAAATGCTCTACATGACTACATGGAGCGTTTACGAGGATTTTTATGATCTGAAAACAAAATACACAGGCTATTATGCAATATCTGACGGATATTTTGTGACGTTCCCGAAGCGCTGGAACAATTCTGTTACAGTGAAAAAGGACAGCGACACAAACGAGCTTGTGTTCTATAAATACACAGGAGATATAAACGGGAGCAATGAGGAGATAATGCGTATCGCTGTGTCTTCAAAGAACGATTCGGAGGATCATATCTCTGACGGATATGAGCTTATCGACAGCAAGGGTCAGCTCGATTATTTTGTGAAGCTGCCACTTGACAGGCGTGAAAAGCTCATACCCACCATTGACGAAATTCAGAATAACTTTTACATAATAAACTGATCTTGGAGAGGAGTAAATGTAATGAAAAGAGTTTTGGTTTGCGAGGACGAAGATTCAATAAGAGAATTTGTGGTCATAAACCTTGTAAGAAGCGGT
>CALEJX010000079.1 GCA_937898375.1 uncultured Ruminococcus sp. | reverse complement strand
GCTCATGGCGAAACTCATACAAATGCTTCACCGCCACAGCAAGTTCCCTTTCGAGGTAAAATATCTTGTTATGGATCCGGGCTACAGCCCTGCAAACCGTGAGATAATAGAGCGCAACGCAAAGCGGCTTGGAATACCCATAACAGTGTTCGAGTCGGACATTTTCGACTCTGTATACAATGTGGAGAAAAACCCTTGCTATCTGTGCGCAAGAATGAGACGTGGACACTTATACAGCAAGGCGCAGGAGCTTGGCTGCAACAAGATTGCGCTTGGTCATCACTATGATGATGTTATTGAGACTATACTAATGTCAATGCTATATGGAGGACAGATACAGACCATGATGCCGAAGCTCAACAGCACGAATTTTGAGGGTATGCAGCTTATAAGACCGCTCTATATGGTAAGAGAGGACGATATCAAGCGCTGGCGTGACTACAACGGACTGCGTTTCATACAGTGCGCCTGCAAGTTCACTGACACCTGCACCACCTGCGCACCTGACAGCAGAACAGTATCAAAGCGCATGGAGATAAAACTGCTCATTGCAAAGCTAAAGCTTGTTAATCCGCAGGTAGAATACAATATTTTCAAGAGTGTGGAGAATGTTATGCTCAATCAGGTCATTGCATACAAAGACGATGAGGGCAGACACAGCTTTTTGGAGAGATTTAAAGAGGAATAAAAAAATATCACAAACAGACGGCGAAATCCGTGGGACGTTTATATTGTATTATAAATATATGGCACGGGCGACCAAAGGTCGCCCCTACAAAAAAATCATCGCCGCAGGCGATACCTTAATTCCTCACTCCTCACTTAAAACGCACTAAGGTGGCATAATAATGATATTTCTATTTCTTCTGCCCTTTTATCTGGGCGTATCATCATACATGATGTTCCGATTTTTCTACTGGATGAAGCACTGCAACCACAGATTTAACTGGCTGCGTTTCAAAGTGCCTTTTGCGGTGGTGTATCTTTTCATGGCGCTTTCGCCTGTTATAGCTTTTCTGCTTCCGAAATCCGCCGTTGCTATCGTCATAAGGCGAATTTCTACATACTGGATAGGCATTATGCTCTACTCCCTTTTGTATGTGTTGCTTTTCGATCTGCTAAGGCTTATCGCAAAGCATACAAAGCTGAAAAACACGCCGCTTTTTTCCCGTGGAAGCGTTATTTCCATAGGCTCGGTAGTAGTGGCTTGTGCGGTGGCGACCTGTCTTTACGGCATTTTCAATGCACGAAACATCAAGGTAAATGAATACAGCGTAACTGTCAACAAGTCATGCGGCAATGACAAGCATTTAAAGGCTGTGCTTGTTGCTGATCTGCACATGGGTTATGCTATCGGTGTAGACCACATCACAAACATGGTGGAGAAAATAAACGAGCAGGACGCTGACATTGTTGTGATAGCGGGAGATATTTTTGACAACAGCTATGACGGCATGGACGATCCTGAGGGGATAAAGGCACAGCTTAAGTCCATAAAGAGCAAATACGGCGTTTATGCGGTCTACGGCAATCATGATATTGACGAAAAGATACTAATGGGCTTTACGTTCGATTGGGGAGGCAAGCAGCTTCATAATGAGAAAATGACCAATTTTGTGAAAGAATGTGGCATAAAGCTTATCAATGACGAGTCTGTTTTGATAAACGATGAATTTTATCTTGTGGGCAGGCGTGACACTGACAAGCCCGGCACAGAGGACGGCACTCGTGCGGAGATATCCGACCTTACGAAAGATCTTGACAAGATGAAGCCGATATTTGTGCTTTCCCACGAGCCTGACGAGCTTCAGGAGACTGCTGACGCAGGAGCAGACATAGATTTCTCAGGACACACCCATGACGGACAGCTTTTCCCAGGCAATCTTACCATAGGGCTTTTCTGGGAAAACCCATGCGGCATGATAAAAAAAGACAATATGTACTCCATTGTTACCTCAGGTGTTGGCGTATACGGCACTTTCATGAGGGTAGGAACTGACGCTGAGATATGCGCTGTGGATATTGATTTTGCAGGATAAGTTTATAGTAAAAAGGTCTGTCACTTGGTTGGGTGACAGACCTTTTATTGTTTGTTTTTTTAGTTTGTTGTGCCGCAAAATCGCTTTGCTCTTTGCGGGGGTGGTTTGTATAAGGAGATAGAAAAGCGGTGCAGAGATTGTTCTTCGACACCGCTTTGTTAATATCTTCACTTTGTAATTCTTTTTGCACCACTCTGCACCGCTTGTAGGCTTACGCCTATTGAGGCTCTGCCCATTTCTTGTGAGCGAAGTCGAACAAGAAATTTACTCCGCAAGGGGCTTTGCCCCTTGACCCCACAAGCCCTCTAGCGTCGGGCTTGAGCCTGCGATTTATTGCTCGCTTCGCTCGGTGGTACTTTTACTTTTTTGCTTTTTACACCATATCTTTTTCAAACACTGCTTTGATACTCATATCCCCATTCACTTTAACTATTATCTCCGATTTTGTATTATCGCTTTTTACGCCCTCCCAATGGTCAAAATGCCAGCCGTTTTTCCCTTTTGCGGTCAATTTTATCTCACATTCGTCAAAATATATGCCGCTATACTCGTTTTCCAGCGCAACGCCGCCTATAACAACTTCGCCCTGTTCGCTGTCCGATGATATCTTCACTGTTCTGCGCTCATAATAGTCAAACTCTCTTTCAAGATAGCCCAGCACTTTTTCATATCTTCCCTCGATAAAATTCTGCCAGCGTATTATCATAGGGTTTGTTGCATTTTCCAAGCTTGCCCATGTTGGAAAGCGTTGAAAATAGTTTTCAAGTTCGCCGTAATAGATGCTCTTATAATATTCAAGGTACTCTCCAAAACGTTCCGCAGTGAAGTTCACGCTTCCAAGCTGACACATTGCAGAGGTGAGCTTCAAGTCGAACTCCTCGTTATCCATAAGGCTGCAAAGTATTCCGCCAAACTTTGTATAGCTTTGGCTTCTCAGATATGAGAACATATTCGTATCAACATACTTTTCGTTATAATGACAACATGACGATTCTGTATCGAACAGCACAAAGCGCCACCTGCCGTCTGCATAGCTATTGCCCTGCTCTATGGTTCTTGTGCGCCAACAAGCATAGTTGTTCTGCGGCCAATCGTCATTGTAGATATACATTTCCGTGGCGGCATACTCCGCAAGGTTATCCATATCTATCATTGCACAGGCTTTTCGGTAGTTCTCATCAACGGACATATCGTTCTCGGTGATAAACCTATACATATCGTTGAAAAGCTTTTCGTCCTCAGATTCGCCCTCGCTCAGCTCATCGTTTTTATACATGACAACGTTGCTTTTTGCCACGTTATATCTATCTGCAAAATATCTGTCGCTGTAGTCAGATTGAAGAGTATAAAGTCCCCAATATTCGCCGTCAATAAACAGAACACAGGCTGTTCCCTGCTGAGTATCAGCTTCTCTGCCTGACACCATATTCTGTATCATCGTGTCCTTGAACTTTGAATAATTGGCGTCATTTCCGCCGTTTCTAAGCACAAAGGTCTTGCATGAGGTGATAGCTTCGCCGTTTACATCTTTAAAGTTATCCCAGAAAGCTGTATCAAAAGAGCTTTTGCCGTAGTCGTTTCGAGCATAAAGTCTGAATGATTTCTGATAGTCCGCCCTTGACCAGCCGCCTTGTATCCTAACGCCGCAATCTTGAGAAATAAGGCTGTTGCCCTCGCTGTCAAAATACTCCACATAACATTCTTTTTCCCACTCTCTGCCACGCTGATTATAGTTTGCAGGGATAGAACCGTTCCAATAATGGTCGGGGTATTCCTCGTCATATTTTTTGTATACGTCACCAAGGCAGTAAATGCCCGTTTTTTCGTTATAAAGCCCGTCTGGGTCAGTGGTGATAGATATTATCGGCAGATCGTTATGGTCTGCGCTTGAAACGCCCACGAAATAGGTAGCAGTGACGGTCTTTCCGCACTTTCCGCTTGTACCCTCTGCGCAGGCTCTTATAACAGTGCCTTTATCAACTGCGCTTTTGTCGGGCAGGCTTATGCTGTCACGATAGTCAAGCTGTATCTTCATGGGGTCATAAGCTGAAAGGACGTTTTCATCATCTGACCTGTCGTCTATTCTCAGTGCATTTTCATAGACCTTTCTTGTGTCCGACGTGGCAGGGTCGGTGCCGTCAGTGGTATAATACACTGTCTGACCCTCTCCTGCGGTTATCTCAAGGTCAAAAGCCTGCTCATAGCTGCCTGCCACCTGAGAAAACACGGGGGTATCGCCGATAGTTTTCTCTGCATTTGCCACAAGAGGTGTAGGCTCTGAAACGTACATTTCCCCTTTGGCGTTTTTAGAATAGCTCACGCCCTTATTAAGCTTAGGCAATTTTATGCTCTCGCACTGAAACGAGTCATATTTCAGCATTATCTCCGCTTCGCTGACCTTGCCTATGCTGAAATCAACATGAGGAAAATCAGCATTTTCAAAGCCTGCTGATGAGCAATATACTATTATATAGTCATGGGCTTTTACAACATATCCGCCCAACGGCTGGTCCGCGCCGCCGTTTTTTGAAAGTGAAAATCCCGTAAGGGAAATATCTTTATTTGTAGGATTATATATCTCTATCCAATCGCTCGGTTCTCCGTTTTTGTCCTGCATAGCTGTTTTCTTAGATGTTCCGCTGTTTGAGGGGCATATCTCGCTTATATATATTTTCGGCGGTCTTATTATCACCGCAGCAAGCACTACCACCGCTGCCACCGCCGCAAGACAAAGCCCTATCACGGAGACTTTTTTCAGTTCCAATATGAAACCTCCTGCTCTGCAATATTACAGATATCATTATAGCCTTTTTTCACATTTCTGTCAACCGCCTGCATTAATACAAGCTTTTCTGTTCATTATCCTGCTTTAGGTGGGCACATATACTATGGATAGCACTGCAAAATGAAAGTTTGTATCTTTTCACATTCATATCAGCTGCAAAACATACAAAATCCGTGGGGATTTTCACTGCGGCTTTTACTATTTCTACAATCATTCTAACTTTTACTTGACAAACTTTTACGGCTGTGCTTTAATAGAGTAGTAGGGTAAAATCCCCGTAAATACGAAAGGAATGGTACATATATGAAGTTAAGAAAAGTTCTGGCACTTGCCGCTGCTGCGGTAATGGCTGTGGCTGCTCTTGCGTCATGCGGCGTTAAGGAAGATTCTTCAAACGCTTCAAATGCAGGCGGCTCATCAGAAAAGCACTATAAGATAGGCATTGTGCAGATAATGGAGCATACATCTCTCAACACTATCAGAGACGCTATAATCGACAGACTTGCAGAGCTTGGCTATGTTGACGGCAAAAACTGCACTATCGACGCTCAGCAGGCTAACAACGAGTCAACAACTGTTCAGCAGATACTCGACCAGTTCAAGGCTGACGGCGACGATATCATCATCGCTATCACTACACCATGCGCACAGCTCGCAGCTCCATACTCTGAAGAGATACCTGTAGTATTCTCCGCAGTAACAGACCCTGTTGGCGCAGGTCTTTGCGACTCACTTGAAAGCACAGGCGCAAACATCACAGGTACATCAGACAAACTTGCTATCACAAAGATACTTGACTTTGCTCTTAAGATGAAGCCTGATATCAAAACTCTCGGCTATCTTTACAACACAGGCGAGGACAACTCAGTTTCAAGCCTTAAGGAAGTAAAGGCTTACTGTGACGAGAAGGGTATCACAGTTATCGAGGGCGCTGCTTCAAACACATCTGAGGTGCAGGAAGCTGCTCAGAACCTTGCCGCAAAGTGCGACGCTGTATTCTCACCTAACGACAACACTATCGCAGGCGCTATGGGTACAGTTACAGAAGTTATGAACAAGGCGAAGGTTCCAATGTTCGTTGGCGCTGACTCAATGGTAATGGACGGCGGTCTTGGCACTGTTGGTATCGAGTATTCCGACCTTGGCAAGGAAACTGCAAACATGGCAGCTCAGATACTCAGCGGCGAGAAGAAGGCTTCCGAGATACCAATAAAGGTATTCAACGAAGACCTCAGCACTTACATCAACAAGACAACTGCTGACGCTATCGGTATAAAAATTCCTGACGATATCGCAAACAACGAAAAGACAGTTTACTTTAATTAAGCTATTGCAAAATCAAAGCAAACATAGTATAATAGTAGGGAGCGGGACTTACGCTCCCTGCTATTTTTTATTGAAAGGAAAATTATATGAAACTGAATAAGAAAACAGTTATCTCGCTTATACCAAAAGCAGTGCTTATAATCTTACTTCTTGTGATAATAAACACTCAGCTCACGGAAAGCGTTGTTACGGGAACATTTGAAAAGGGTCTTGTTTTTGCTATCCTTGCTTTGGGAATATTCATCTCTTTCAGGATACTTGATATCCCTGACCTGTCGGTAGACGGAACTTTCACCCTTGGCGTTGCGGTGTCTGTAATGCAGGCTTTCAACGGCGACCCTATCAAGGGCATACTGCTGTCAATAGTGGCAGGAGCTATCGCAGGAAGTGTGACGGGAATACTTATCACAAAGCTGAACGTTCAGCCTATCCTTGCGGGAATAATCACAATGACGGCTCTTTACTCCATAAACCTTAAAATCATGGACAGACCTAATATTTCCCTCTACAAGAAAGATATTTACAATGGCTCAGAAATATTTTGGCGACTATTACAAGCTTGCGGCGGCAGGTATCGTGCTTATTATTGCGGCTGTTCTGCTTTTCTGGTTCCTTAAAACTCAGGCTGGTATGTCCCTTAGAGCCACCGGCGACAACGAATACATGGTAAGGGCTTCTTCAATAAACTCTGACAGAATGAAGATAATGGGCTTTGCCATTGCAAACGCTTTGGTATCACTGTCAGGCGCAATGTACGCTCAGTATTCTTCAGCAGGCGACTCAAACAGCGGTACAGGTATGCTGGTAGTAGGTCTTGCTTCTATCATTATCGGCGAGATATTCTTTAGCAAACACTCTATCCTCTGTGGAATACTTGCGGCGATATTCGGTGCGGTGGCATACAGATTTGTTCTTGCATTTGCGATGAACCTCGGTATGGACAGCAACTACACAAAGCTTTTCTCAGCCTGCATAGTTGCACTTGCTATCTCTCTGCCTGCTATCAAGAAGTATATCACCAAGGCATACAAGCGTATATGCGGCGACAGACAGGAGGGTCAAAATGCTTAAGCTTGAAAATATAAACATAACCTTCAACAAGAACACTGCTAATGAGCGTAAGGCGCTCCAGCACATTGACCTTGACGTGGCTGACGGAGATTTCGTTACTGTAATAGGCTCAAACGGCGCAGGAAAATCCACCCTTATGAACGTTATCAGCGGCAGCTATGAAGCTGACAGCGGCAAGATATTCCTTGACGGCAGGAACATCACTCACCTAAAGGAACATCAGCGTGCAAGAAGTATAGGCAGGCTTTTCCAAGACCCGCTGAGAGGAACTGCACCTAACATGACCATAGAGGAAAACCTCGGTCTTGCCTACAGCCGTGGAAAGCGCCGCTCACTGACTATCGGTATCAAGAAAAAGGACGTTTCAGTTTTCAGAGAAAGGCTCAAAGAGCTTGACTTGGGTCTTGAGGACAGAATGAAAATGCCTGTGGGCTTGCTTTCAGGCGGACAGCGACAGGCGCTCACGCTGCTTATGGCGACTATCGTTACACCAAAGCTTCTGCTTCTTGACGAACACACTGCGGCGCTTGACCCTAAGACCGCTGAAAAGGTCATGAAGATAACTGACAAGATAGTAAAAGAAAACGCACTGACTACTCTTATGATAACACACAACATTTCAAACGCCATTGAATACGGCAACAAGACTATCGTAATGAGCCAAGGCAAGCTGCTTCTTACTATCGAGGGGGAACAGAGAGCGAACATGACGGTGGAAAAGCTTATGAAACTTTATTCCGACACCGCCGAGGACGCACTCTCAGACAAGATGATACTTCAAGAATAATTAGACATATAAAAAGCTGCGGAGGGAAAATTCCGCAGCTTTTACTTTTGTTCTTTCACATAAGACTAAACATATTCTATATCTATTCCTGCGATCCTTGCTCTGCCCTTTATGATAAGGGTCTTTTCTTTCTCTTCATAAGAACCGTTAGGCTGATCTATTCCGCCGAGAACGCAGCCGGCTTCCACCTTTATGCCCCAATTCTTCGGGATATAAAGCTCTACTCCGCCGCAAAGGACGTCAACATTCAGCTCGACTTCGTTTCCTGCCATATCAGCGGAATCGAAGTAAACCTCCATACCGCTGTAGCGGCAGCTGATGTCAACTCTTTTCAGCACCTTTGAGGTTATATACTTTGTGCAGCCTGAAAATCTTGCGTCGATACGCACATACTCTCCGTTGTCTGAGGACTTATCCCACGCAGGATTGTCTGTGGTGTGGGTGGTCCACTTGCTTTGGGTAAATCTGTAGCGGTAAGGGAAAATGAATGAAAATCCCACGCTCAAAAGCAATGCTGCACCGAGAACAGGCCATGGTGTGAACTTCTCGATACCGAGAGTTTCGTCAAAGAGTATCGCCATGATAGCCAAAGGGAAGAATATTCCCCAGAAGTTAAGGTGTCTGACGCTTGTTACGATGACAGGAACGAGCAGCAGCGAGATTATAACGCTCCACACGCTTACACTTCCAAGCAGACCTGTGCGGTCAAGAATAAGTGCAACGCCTGCAAGGATAAAGAACAGGCCCCATATAAGATTTTTGTTTTTCATAGAAATCTCCTTTCTCCAAGTCTGAGCTTCAAAAGCTTGTAGTAGCTTCGTGAGGCGTAAAGCTGTTTGTGAGTGCCTGCAAAGCTTATAAGGCTTGCAGAGGTTATGTTTCGCTCAACGGAATAGATGTGCTTTACGTTCACGATAGCGGATTTTGACACCCGCACGAACTTTCGTGGAAGGATCTCTTCAAGCTCAAAAAGCTTCATTTTGACCTGAAAAACGTCGTCAGAGGTATGAGCGTTAAGATTATGTTCCCCTGTTTCAAAAAACAGTATGGAATCAAGGGGAGGATAGAACTGAACTGCATCTTTGAAAAAAGCTATCTCAGGGTCGCCCTCTGCGGACTCCGCCGCCCTTTTCATTTTAAGCACACGTTCGTCGGGCTGGGCGCACCTTATGACTATCTCGTCCTCAGGCATATCCTCGTCTATCTCTATCCTGATCTTCACGCTTTCACCCCCTGTTTTATCTGACAGCCTTATTATAATCTATTTTGCTTTCCGTGTAAACCCCTTTTGGCTGACAGGTACAGATATCTATGTAAGAGGTAAATTTTATGACCCAAAGGGGTGCTGACTACTCAACACCCCTTGTTTTAGCTTTTTACCAATAACTTGCTTCGCTGCCTGTGCCGTTTTGCATATATTTGTATATAAGCTCAAAAAGCTCGCTGTTGTCAACACTGTTTTGTTCCATATAATCCACAACGCCCTGAGCGGTAAGACCGCTTGCATAGTCGCTGTTTCTAAGCACCATTGCAAACTCTGCCGCAGAGCAAGCCTTCGCAAAATTCTGTGACACGGCTTCTGCATAGTCAGAACACATAACAGACTTATCTATAAGCTTGCTTTCGCTTGCTTCGGGGTCTTTATATCTCACTGAAACTGTGAGCATTTCGCCGCTTAGTTCGCCATTTTCTGCCTTGCTCTCGTTATCCTGATATTTCAGCGACTTTTCATCACCGCTATTTGGCACTATCTCATACAAAACTGTGACCTGCTGACCTGAGCCAATATCTCCTGCGTCCTTTGTATCGTCCTCAAAATCCTCGTCATTAAGAAGTCTGTTTTCATAGCCCACCAATCTATATGCTGAAACATTGTCAGGATTGAACTCTATCTGCACCTTTGCGTCCTTTGCAACTGTGAAAAGCGTTCCGCTCATTTCTGTTACAAGCACTCTTTTTGCTTCATCAACGCTGTCGATATAAGCATAGTTCCCGTTACCGTTATCTGCAAGGGCTTCAAGCCTATTGTCTTTATAGTTTCCTGAGCCAAAGCCAAGCACCGAGAGATAGACCCCTGAGTCACGCTTTTGTGATATAAGGTCGGTAAGCTCTTCTTCACTTGACAGACCAACGTTCAGATCGCCGTCAGTTGCAAGGATAACTCTGTTGTTGCCGTCCTCTATGAAATACTCCTCTGCGAGCTTGTAAGCTGTAGTAATGCCTGCCGCACCTGCTGTCGAGCCGCCTGCTGACAGGCTGTTAAGTGCGGAAACTATCTCCTCTCTGTTGTCGCCGCTTTCACCCTCAAGAACAACGCTGTCGCTGCCTGCATAGGTGACAATAGAAACTCTGTCATCAGCGTCAAGGTTTTCCGCAAGCATTGAGAAAGCCTGCTGAACAAGGGGAAGCTTATCCTCGTCCTCCATTGAGCCGCTCACGTCTATGAGAAAAACAAGGTTTGTAGGAACGTTCTTGACCTTTGCTTCTCTTGCCTGAAGCCCCACGAGCATAAGCTTTGCTTCGCTGTTCCAAGGGCAATCGGAAAGCTCGGTGTTTATGGACACTGCGCCCTCTGTAGGCTTTTCATAGTCATACTTGAAATAGTTTATGAACTCCTCTGTTCTGACAGCGTCAGGATCGACTTCCCAGCCGTCATTTATCATTCTTCTCACGTTTGTATAGGAAGCAGTGTCAACGTCTGTGGAAAAGGTAGAAAGCGGCTCGTCTGAAACGAGCTTATAGCCGTTTTCTGTCAGGTGGTTATACTCCTCGGTATTGTAATCCCCTGCGATATTTGTTGAGCCTTTAGCGGTTTCCTCTGTGGCGTCATTATTGTATCTGTAGTTGGCATTTGTGGTATTATTATAGATACTGCTCTTTCTGCTCTCTGAGCCGCCATAGCCGCTTCCGCATGAAGCCAGTACTGCCGCTGTCATAACAAGAGACAGAGCCGTGGTCAAATTTCTTTTTATGCTGTTTGAAGTTGTCTTTTTCATAGCTGTCATCTCCCGTAAAATAGCTTGGGCGGTCTGCCCTTGCATTGTTAGCTACATAGTCCTCCACTTATCAAGCAGATTTTGCAGATCGTTTTTCGAGGAATATCTCATTCGGTCATAGAAATAATCATTCTTGCTTTTCTGCGAGCCTTTAAGAATACCCGAATCATCATCAAGGCTTTTCCAGCCGTTTTGAAAAACGATATCCCCGTCAAGAGAAATCTCTATTTGAGGTGCATTTTCAAAGACGATAGAATAAGTGCCGTTTTCTTCCCTCAGGGGTATGAAATACTCTCTGTTTTCCTGCATGATATAAGGGGTGGAGCTTTCGATTGTGATATTTGTCTCGCTTTCTTCACCTGTTTTGGATACAAGGCTGTTTATTCTCAGGGTATAGTGTGCGCTGTCGCTGTCGAGCCTTGCTGAAAGCACTGTTACATCTGCAAAGAAATCTGTATCCTCCAGAACGCTTTCCTCAGTGAAATAATCATCGCCCTTTGGAATGTAGCTGTCCTCATAAGCCTTTGTGTCTGTGTGGCTGAAACTGAGCTGTTCGTATGTCTTTTCTTCTCTGTTTTCATACCCAGCATTGTCAGCCGTTTCTGCGCCCTGCTTTGAAACGCTGTCTGACTCTGAGCGGATATCGGCGTAAAGGCTTACACCACCGATAATAAGCACAAGCGAGGCTGCTGCCGCCGCAAATTTTCTGTAATTTCTGCGGCTAACTTTTATTTGCGTCTGATCTTTGTCCGTTTTGTTTTCAAGCTGTCCCTCTATCCTGTCCCAAAGCTTATCCATGTCAGGGGCAGTATCGGAAATATGCTTTTTGTAAAGAAATTTTATGTTCTTAGCCATAGATACTGTCCTCCTTTATGGTCTTTTTTAGTTTGGAAACAGCCTGGCGGTATTTCCATGTGACAGTACCCAGCGGCTTGCCCACTGCCCGACTTATCTCACGAAAGGTCATATCCATTCCCAGCCTCATGTTCAGGATATCCCTTTCGCCCTCTGAAAGCAGTTTCAAAGCCTCCTCGAAGGTGAGCTTTCCGATCACATCGTCATCTACCCGCATACTGTCCTGCTGTTCCTTATGCCCTGCTTCATCATCGTCAAGAGTCGGCGTTTCATGCCGCCTTTTTCTAATAAAGTCAAGAGCGAGATTTTTCGCCATTACAGTCAGATATCGCTTATGCCCCGTACCCTTTCGGTACTGACCTGTGGTGTCCCATAGCTTTAGGAAAAAATCTGATGTCAGGTCCTCAGCGTCCTGAGGACTTTTCACAATGTCAAGCATGATACTGTATATCACCTTGCCGTAGCATTGATAGATCTCCCTAAGCCCGTTTTTGTCATTTTTCAGGATCAGCTCCACCCTGAAATCGAACTCAGCGTCGGTCAAGTCTTTCACACCCCTCGATAACTTATATACGATCTTGCACGGGAGATTTTATGGCAAAATAGTATACAAATTTTACTTTTATTTTTTGTGCATTGATAACAAACTTTTGTACAGACACATTTGTGCCGATAAGATATTTTAGCACATTAAAGTATTTCTGTCAAATAAAAGAACACACCCCCGTCCATGTGAACGAGGGTGTATTCTTCGTGTGAAGATCTATGAGAAATTATTTGGAGAGGTCGATATTTCTTACAGCGTCCCTTACTTTGAGAACAAAGGTCGGAGAAACTGAAAGCTCGTCAATGCCCATTCTCAGGAAAGTTTCCGTGAGGGTGGTGTCAGCCGCAAGCTCGCCGCATATGCCTATCCATGCGCCGTTCTTGTGGGCATTCTCTGCGGACATTTCAATAAGTCTTAGTATAGCCTCATGGTGAGTGTCGCAGAACTGCTCGATATCAGGGTTCTGCCTGTCGCAGGCAAGCGTATACTGAGTGAGGTCATTTGTGCCAACGCTGAAAAAGTCCACAAGCTTTGCAAGCTTATCGCTTATGATAGCCGCCGCAGGGGTCTCTATCATGATGCCAAGCTCAACGCTGTCAGAAACTGTTATGCCCTGCTCTTTAAGCTCCGCCTTGACTTCATCGCACATAGCAAGGGCTTTTTCCACCTCTGAAACGCTTGTTATCATAGGGAACATTATGCCAAGATTGCCGTATACGGAAGCTCTGAAAAGCGCTCTCAGCTGAGTTTTGAATATCTCAGGTCTTGTAAGGCAAATTCTTATGGCTCTGTAGCCCAAAGCAGGGTTTTCCTCTTTTTTCAGACCGAAGTAATCCACCTGCTTGTCAGCGCCGATATCGAGAGTTCTTATGATGACCTTTTTGCCTGCCATGCTCTCGAGAACACGCTTGTAAGCCTGAAACTGCTGTTCCTCGGTAGGGAAATCTGAGTTTTCAAGATAAAGGAACTCGCTTCTGAAAAGACCTATTCCCCCAGCGTCATTGAGAAGCACTGCACCGATATTGTCAACGCTTCCGATATTTGCATAAATGTTTATCTTTTTGCCGTCCTTTGTGACATTTTCCTTGCCTTTGAGGGTCTGCAAAAGACGCTTTTTCTCTTCGTCTGCTTTCTGCTTTTTTGTAAGCTCTGCAGTGGTCTGCTCGTCAGGGTCAACAAATATCTCCCCTGTGAAGCCGTCAACGATAGCAAAGTCGCCGTCCTTTATCTCCGAAAGAAACTTGCTTCCAACGCCTATTACCGCAGGTATGTTCATATTTCTCGCAAGGATAGCAGTATGTGAATTTGATGAGCCGTGTGCAGTAACGAACGCAAGCACCTTGTCTTTATCAAGGGATATAGTTTCGCTTGGCGCAAGGTCGTCGGCGCAAACTATCATTTTGTCATCGCTTGCCGAGCCGTCGCTGACATTGCCTGTGAGATTTGCGATTATCCTGTTGGAAATATCCTTTACGTCTGCGGCTCTTGCCTGCATATAAGGGTCGTCCATAGAAGAAAACATCTCCGCAAAGTTGTCTGCCGTCACTGCCACCGCATACTCTGCGTTGACTTTCTGGCTGTCGATGATATTTTCTATAGACTCGTTGTAATCATCATCTTCAAGCATCATCATGTGTATCTCAAAGATCTGAGCGTTAGTTTCGCCCACCTCTTTGAGCGCCTTATCATAAATGCGCTGGAGCTGTTCTGTAGCCGCCTGTTTAGCCTCGGCAACTCTTTTCTTTTCTCCCTCGCTGTCCTCTGTGTGAACACGTTTTATAGCGGTATCCTGCTTTTTGAATACTGAGATCTTACCCATTGCTACCGCACCGTAAACGCCTTTTCCTGTAAACTTAGTCATAAATATCCGCCCCTTTTCTCATAGATCTTATTATTTTCACGCTGTTTCCAGCCGATGAGACGTCACTGCGAACACGCCGCAGAAACGTCTCACCGGCTGGACGGCTTTGACCGCCCAGCTGACAAGTGATTGGTTACAGAGTTTCCTCAAAAAATGCCTTGAGTGCTTCGGAAGCCTTGTCCTCGTCTGCGCCCTCGCAGGTAACAGTAACAGTGTCGCCTTTCTTAACGCCAAGACCCATAAGAGCCATAAGCTTTGTGATGTTCACGCTCTTTCCGCCCTTTTCGATAGTGCAAACGCTCTCGAACTCCTTTGCTTTCTTTGCAAGAAGTCCTGCTGGTCTTGCGTGGATACCAACTTCGTCTGTAATAGTGTAGTTAAATGTTTTCATGATGAATACCTCCAAATAATTATTTTATCTTCAAGATCATATCCCCTGCCGATATGCTGTTTTGTGCGACAGGTTCAACAGACTTATAATCGTCCGTGTTGCCTATTATCAAAGGCGTTGTCACCTTATAGCCTGCGGCTTTGATCTTATCCATGTCAAAGCTTATGAGCAGGTCGCCTTTTTTAACTTCCTGACCGTCGCTGACGTGGGCTTCAAAATACTGTCCGCCAAGCTTTACAGTGTCGATACCGATATGGAGCAGTATCTCCACGCCCTCTGACGATACCATATTTATGGCGTGCTTTGTGTCAAAAACGCTGTCTACCTTTCCGTCGCATGGAGCATAAAGCTTGCCCTCTGACGGCTCAACGGCTGCGCCCTCGCCAAGTATCTTCTGTGAGAACACCTCGTCCTCAACGTCCTCAAGCTTAACTGCAGTGCCGTTCATGTGAGAGTAAAGGACTATTGTCTTGCCCTGAGTTTCTGTATTTTCTGCACTCTCGGTCTGCGGTTTTTCTTCTTTTTTATCGGAAGTTTCCTCAGTGCCGATAATGCTGTCAGGGTCGTCGCTATATGGTGAGTCGATAAAATCTTCAAGGTCTGATTTTATAACTGATACCTTTGGTCCGTAAATGACCTGAACGCCGTTGCCCTTGTGGATAACGCCCGAAGCACCGCTGGCTTTGAGCATATCATCAATGACCTTTGAAGGGTCATTTACTGTAACTCTAAGTCTTGTTGCACAGCAGTCAACGTCTGAAAGGTTATCCTTGCCACCGAGACCTTTGAGTATCATTGCGCTTACAACGTCTAAGGCTCTCTTGTCTGCGCCCTTTGCCTTTGCCGCCTTAGCCTCGTTCACGTCGCTTCTGCGATAAAGCTTAGGCTCAACGTCATCAGGCTCACGACCTGGGGTCTTAAGGTTCAGCTTTGTTATCATAAAGTAGAATACAAAGTAGTAAACCACTGCATAAACAAGTCCCACAACAACTATCCATATCCAGTGGGTCTTTGCATTGCCCTGCAAAATTCCGAAAAGGGTCATGTCTATAAGACCGCCCGAGAACGTCATTCCAACGCCAACATTAAGAATGTGCATGAGCATATAGGAAAGTCCTGCCAATACGCAGTGAACAGCGTACATAAGAGGTGCAACGAACAGGAATGTGAACTCCAAAGGCTCTGTGATACCTGTTATCATTGATGTAAGAGCCGCTGAAAGGAGCAAGCTTCCTACTACCTTTTTCTTTTCAGGACGTGCAGTTTTGTACATTGCAAGCGCCGCAGCAGGCAGACCGAATATCATGAACGGGAACTTTCCTGCCATAAACCTTGTGGCTGAAACTGAGAAAACCTTTGTTGACTTTGAAGCAAGCTCTGCAAAGAAGATGTTCTGTGCGCCTGCCACCATGTTACCGTCTATCATCATTGAGCCGCCAAGCTCTGTCTGCCAGAAAGGCATATAGAAAACATGGTGAAGTCCGAATGGGATAAGAGCACGTTCAAGTATGCCGTATATCCAAGTGCCTGCATAGCCTGAGTTTAGTACAAGCACACCAAGCTTTGAGATACCAAGCTGTACAACAGGCCACAGATAGAACATTATGATACCAACGATAAGGTATGTGATAGTTGAAACGATAGGAACAAATCTTGTTCCGCCGAAGAATGAAAGCACCTGCGGAAGCTCTGTTTTATAGAACTTATTGTGAAGCGCCGCAACGCCAAGTCCCACGATTATACCGCCGAAAACGCCCATTTGCAGGGTGGTTATACCAAGCACCGAGGTGGTGGAGTTTTCTGCCATTGCCTCAACGCCGCCCTTTGCGGTGATAAGTGCGCTGATAGTGGTGTTCATTACGATATAGGCGATAGCGCCCGAAAGGGCTGCAACTTCCTTTTCTTTCTTTGCCATTCCGATAGCAACGCCCATTGCGAACAGAAGCGCGAGGTTATCGAAAACGGCGCTTCCCGTTTTGCTCATTATGTCGAGGATAGTGTAAAGCACACCACCCTCATAGATGAATTTGCCAAGGTGATAGGTCTCGATAGTTGTGGCGTTTGTAAAAGAGCTGCCTATTCCAAGAAGCAGACCCGCCACCGGCAGCAGTGCGATAGGGAGCATGAAAGAGCGTCCCACACGCTGCAATACGCCGAAAATTTTATCCTTCATAATAATAATATCCTCCAAAAAATTTTATCTCAGCTGAATTATCATTATGGTACCGTTAATGATAAGACCGCAGCGAATACAATATATAAGCTGTGGCAGAAATGCCTATCCGCTTATTTTCTTCAGATGAATTGCAAGAGTTATCATTTCATCTTCCGATATAGTTTTAGCATAATTCTTCAAAATATGATCTTGCATATGCTTTGCGCATTTATATTGCTTTTTGAATTTCTTTTTTATGATATCAGTGAACTCCTCGTCCCTGCTGAGAACATTGGGAAGCTCCTGAGATTTGAAAAGCCTTTTTGCAAGAAATTTCAAATGCACGAGAAATCTTTCATATGCCACCGAGTTCTTGTTTATCTTCCCTGACAAACAAGCGTCAGCTATCTCAGCGCAGCCGTTCACCATTTTGGTGATATCCTGTATCTGCCCCATTTTTGTGCCGAGCCTTGCGTTTATGATGTGCATTGCGATAAAACCTGCTTCATCGCCGCTAAGCTCAACGCCCAATCGCTGATATATCTCCGCCACACAATATCTTCCAAGAGCAAGCTCTTTCGGAAAACAATCGCTTATAGCGTCCATAAGAGGGTTTTCAAATTCAAGCCCCTGCTTTTTTCTTTCAATAGCGAATGAGATGTGGTCTGAAAGTGTTATTATGAGCGACTCGTTGAGCTGACCGTCGATATGTGAAGAAATATAGTCCACAAGGTCTGCTGTGAGCTTTATATGCTCATATGGTATCTCGGTCAGGCACTCGATAAGCCTTTTTCTAAGCTCTGAGTCTGTAACAAGATACATTTTCTGTATCTTATCCTTATCAGGCTCATCGCCGTATTTTTTTCCAAAACCTATCCCCTTGCCTGAGATTATCTGCTCTTTTCCTTTATCGTCTATAACGCTTACGGTGTTATTATTTATCACCTTGATTATCTTCATTAAAAATCCCCCTATAAAATCAAAAAAACCAACCTTAATACGAACGCATATAATATGTCCGTACAAAGTTGGTCATGCCCAGTCTATAAATGAAAGGTAACACTCCAATAAAAGAAGTTATGTATCAATTTCACTATAATTATATTAACACGCCCATATTTATTTGTCAACAGCGTACATAAAATTTGTTTCTCAAATCTGTTTTTTTAACAAATAAACTTATTTTGTTTTGTATAAAACCTACAATTATCAGCCAAACCAGCACCAAAAAGCCGTGGAAACATTGCTGTTCCCACGGCTTTCGGTATGTTAAGAGAGTATCTGTATAGCTTTATTACTTTGTCATAAGCTTGCAAACGAGGTTTGCAAACTCAACAGGGTTGTCGATAGACATACCCTCGATAAGCAGAGCCTGATCGTAAAGAAGCTTTGCATAGTCTTTCAGCTTGTCCTTATCGTTAGCATAGAGGTCTTTCAGCTTCTCAAAGATAGGGTGATTTGGATTTATCTCCAGAGCCTTTTCAGCCTTTACCTTGTTGCCGTCATTCTGAGGCATAGCGTTGAGGACTTTCTCCATTTCGATAGTTATGCTGCCGTCTGATGAAAGGCAAACAGGGTGAGTTTTAAGCTTCTTTGAAAGACGAACAGTCTTTACCTTGTCGGCGATAGCTTCCTGCATGAAAGCGAACATATCCTTGTTCTCTTCGTCAAGCTTCTTAGCTTCTTCCTTTTCTTCCTCTGTGTCAAGGTCAAGGTCAGCGTCGCTTATGGACTTGAAAGGCTTGCCGTCATAGTTTATCATTACCTTGATAGCGAACTCATCAACGTCCTGTGTGAAGTAAAGAACCTCATAACCCTTATCCTTGATCTTTTCAAGCTGAGGGAGCATTTCAATTCTTTCCTTTGTTTCGCCGCAAGCATAGTAGATCTCTTTCTGATCCTCTTTCATTCTTGAAACATACTCTTTGAGTGTAACGTTCTTGCCGTCAAATGAGGACGGGAACATAAGAAGGTCTTTCAGAGTTTCGTTTGCAGCGCCATATGACTGATAAATGCCGAACTTGAACTGCAGTCCGAATACGCTGTAAAACTTTTCATACTTCTCACGGTCGTTTTTCAGAAGCTTTGCAAGCTCGTTTTTGATAGACTTTTCAAGGTTCTTTGCGATTATCTTAAGCTGTCTGTCCTGCTGCAAAAGCTCACGGGAGATGTTCAGTGAGAGATCCTCAGAGTCAACAACGCCCTTTACAAAGCTGAACCAATCAGGGAGCAGGTCGGCGCACTTTTCCATTATCATAACGCCGCTTGAATAAAGCTGGAGTCCCTTTTCATAGTCCTTTGAGTAGTAATCAAAAGGCGCACGGGCGGGGATATAAAGCAGTGCGTCATATGTTGCAACGCCCTCGTTCTTTGAGTGGATATGTGCGATAGGCGGCTCATAGTCGCCAAACTTCTCCATATAGAAGTTGTTGTAATCTTCGTCTTTAAGCTCGTTCTTATTCTTCTTCCAGATAGGAGTCATACTGTTAAGGGTCTCGATCTCCTTGTGTACCTCAGGCTCTTTACCCTCCTCATTGTAATGAGTATGCTCAACTTCCATTTTGATAGGAAATCTGATGTAGTCAGAATATTTCTTTACAAGTGACTGTATCTGATATTGGTCAAGATATATTGAATACTTCTCGTCGTCAGTATCGTCTTTGAGCTTAAGTGTGATAGTTGTACCAACGCCGTCAGGCTTGTCGCACTCTTCGATTGTGTAGCCTTCAACGCCGTCAGATGTCCACTTATAAGCCTGCTCGCTGCCGAAAGCCTTTGTTACAACCGTAACTTCCTTTGCTACCATAAAAGTAGAATAGAAGCCTACGCCGAACTGACCGATGATATCAACATCATCACCAAGGTCATTGTCTTTCTTAAAAGCGAATGAGCCTGAGTTTGCGATAGTACCAAGGTTGTTTTCAAGGTCTTCCTCGGTCATACCGATACCGTTATCGGAAACTGTAAGAGTTCTGTTTTCCTTGTCGATAGCGATATTGATAGCGAAATCGCTCTTTTTCATTCCCACAGAAGTGTCTGTCAGGGACTTGAAATACAGCTTATCGATAGCGTCGCTTGCATTTGAGATTATCTCTCTTAGAAAAATCTCCTTATGAGTGTAGATCGAATTGATCATCATATCAAGCAGTCTTTTTGATTCTGCCTTAAATTCTTTTGTCTGCATAAAATCTCGACCTTTCCTTAATAATATTTTACTTTCTTTGAATACTGTTCCATATAATTAGCACTCTGTCTATTTGAGTGCTAATTATATTATACAACAAGGTTGATAAAATGCAATAGTTATCACAAAACTTCTCTTATTTATTTACAAATTCATAACATTTCATCACATACTCAACAAAATACCATTTGCAAAAGCACCATGTTGTGTGTTATAATATATAGATAAGACCGAACAAGGGAGGAATCATATTTGATGACCGAAAAGTCTGTTTCCATGCTGACACCTGAAAAACAGCAGGAAAAGAAACTTCTTACTATAGACTGCGTGAAAATTTCGCTTCTGCTCATTTTATACAACCTGCTAAACAGGATATTCGCAGTGGTGTTCTTTTACGTTGCATATACTTACCACTCAGGCAAATTCACTCTGAGCTACTCAACAGTTCTCAGCTATCTGAGAAAGCAGACCGCTTTTATAAGCTCCACTACTTTCTCAATGACGGCAAATTTGTTTATCACTCTTATGAGCGTGCTTGTCTTTGGGATAGTTTTTGCTATACTTTTCCGAAAGCGAAGATCAAGCTTTATAAAGCCGAAAAAAGGCACAGCAGTAAAAGGGCTAAAATGGTTTTCAGCCTGCTTTGTAATAAACATTCTGCTCTCACAGCTTACGTCTATCCTCACAGGTATACTTGGACAAAGCGGCGTGACAGTGCCGACGAGCGATTTTTCCATTCATCAGCCCTCAGCCCTTGCAGTGATAGTGCAGTTCTCATACGTTGTGATAATAGCCCCTATCGTGGAAGAATTTATCTACCGTGGAGCTGTACTCACCGCTCTAAGCCCATACGGAAAGGGTGCGGCAGTGCTTTTCTCGGCGCTTGCATTCGGACTTATGCACGGGAATATCCCGCAGGCGGCGTCAGCATTCGGCACAGGATTTGTTTACGCTATTATTGCCGCAAAGTGCGGCTCGATACTGCCCACAGTTATAATACACTGTCTTAACAATCTTCTTGCAAACTTCTCGTCCATATCTGACGCAATAGGGCTTGAACACTATGAAACTTTCATAAGCGTTGCTGAGATAGTCATAGGTCTGGTAGGCTTTATGGTGCTTTTCACTAGCCTTAAAAAGCTTATCATTGATGACAGCGAAAACGTTCTTACGCCGAAAGAGTGCCGCAGATATGTTTTCACAAACCCTGCCACTATAGTCTATATGCTCTGCCTTATCATACCGATAGTAAAGAGCCTTATCCAAGCAAACAGCTAAAAACACAAACAAAAAACGGGTGACTGCCAATAATAAATTGACAGCCGCCCGATATTTTTATATCCAAAAAGCCTATTAGTAAGCCTTGCCCCAAAGCACCATATGCTTTGCCGGCTTTCCACAGCATACGCAGGTATCTGTTATCTCCTCCTGCTCGAATGGGATACATCTTGAACCTACGCCTGTAAGTTCCTTTACCTTATCCTCGCAAGCTTCGTCGCCGCACCACATTGCCTTAACAAAGCCGTCGCCCTTTTCTTCAAGAGCCTTTGTTATTTCGTCAAGCGTCTTGCATACATAGGTACGTCTCTCTCTGTTTTCAAGAGCCTTTGCATAAAGGCCATCATGAACAGCCTGAAGTCTTTCATTCACTGTTTCAACAAGGTTATCAAGCTTGCAGAATACCTTTTCTCTGTTGTGTCTTGTAACAAGCACGCACTGATCGTTCTCGATATCCTTAGGACCAATTTCAAGTCTTACAGGAACGCCCTTCATCTCATACTGTGCGAACTTCCAGCCTGGTGACTGCTCTGAATCGTCAAGCTTTACTCTTATGCCTGCATTTTTAAGTGTATTATAAAGCTCGTTAGCCTTGTCAAGAACGCCCTCTTTATGCTGTGCAACAGGTACGATAACCACCTGAACAGGTGCGACAGCAGGTGGCAGAACAAGTCCGTTATCGTCGCCGTGAGTCATTATGATCGCTCCGATAAGTCTTGTTGTTGAGCCCCATGATGTCTGATATGGGTGTGCAAGCTTGTTGTCTCTGCCTGTGAAAGTGATATCGAATGCCTTTGCAAAGCCGTTTCCGAAATAGTGGGAAGTAGCCGCCTGCAAAGCCTTGCCGTCATGCATAAGAGCCTCGATAGCGTATGTTGCTTCTGCGCCTGCAAACTTGTCGCTCTCTGTCTTTCTGCCCTTTACAACAGGCATAGCAAGCTGCTGCTCGCAGAAATCAGCGTATACGTTGAGCATTCTCTCTGTCTCCTCGATAGCCTCCTCAGGTGTTTCGTGGATAGTGTGACCCTCCTGCCACAGGAACTCTCTTGAACGGAGGAATGGTCTTGTTGTCTTTTCCCAACGTACAACAGATACCCACTGATTGTAAAGCTTTGGCAGGTCTCTGTAGGAATGAACTATATTAGCATAATGCTCACAGAAAAGCGTCTCAGATGTTGGTCTTACACAAAGTCTGTCCTCGAGCTTCTCATTTCCGCCGTATGTTACCCAAGCTACTTCAGGAGCGAAGCCCTCAACGTGATCTTTCTCTTTCTGGAGCAGGCTCTCAGGGATAAACATTGGCATACAAACATTTTCGTGGCCAAGCTCTTTGAACTTGCTGTCCATTATGCGCTGGATATTCTCCCATATCGCATAGCCGTAAGGTCTTATTACCATACAGCCCTTTACGCTTGTGTATGAAACAAGCTCAGCTTTCATACATATATCAGTATACCACTTTGCGAAATCCTCGTCCATGGAGGTTATCGCATCAACCATTTTCTTATCCTTAGCCATTTATAAAACCCCTTTCTTATATCATTCAGGCATTGTCATTATTTTGGTCGCCGCTGTCCTTTTTAACAGCTTCGCCATTGCCGTTCTTCTTTTTCTTCTTGAAATTAAAGGCATAGATATCCTCATTATATATCTTATAGTTAGGATCCCAGCCGTCAATGTGGGACTTATCAAATATTCCCTGCACCTTATAATTCTCAGGATCATTCCCTGTATTCTCACCGTCCACCCTTTCGGGATCGTCCTTTTCGGCAAGCTCAGGGTGACGTTTTTCAATAAAGCGTGCTATTTTCGGAGTGATAAGGCAAGCAATGACGATAAAGGTCATTATAACAGCACAGCCTGCCGCCAGCTTCAACAGCAATAGCAATAATTCTTTATTCAGACAAGTCACCTCTTTTCGCAAATATAAAGTTATTATAGCACAATTATAATTCAAATTCAAGGGGTGAAATATGAATTTACCGCCATTTCTGACCTTTTACACGAAAAAAAGGCGGAACAAAGTCCGCCTTAAAGCATTTTCTTTCGTTTGAAAAAGATTATACACACTACGATCACTATGACACTAAGAGCTATAACTCCCGGATAGCCCTCTTTAAGCTCAGGCATATTCTGAAAGTTCATGCCATACCAACCTGTGATAAGGGTCAGAGGGAAGAATATGGTGGATATTACAGTGAGAAACTCCATATTCTTGTTCTGCTGAGCGTTGACAAAGGACTGATAAGCGTCTCGCACCTGCGTTGCATATTCAAGTAGGTGTACAGTTCTGCCCATGAGCCTGTCGGCACGGTCTGAGATAGTGCCGAAATATTTTTTCTGCTTTTTCTCAAAGAAGCCGTTCTCGTCCTCTTCAAGCTCTCTGCCCAAGTCCATTATTTCATCATAGTAGCTTCTTAAGATCAGAAGCTCTTTTCTGATAGGCGTGATAGTCTCGAGAAAATCGTCCGTCTTGCCGTCGTTTACGTCCTCCTCAAGCTCCATAAGCTTTCGCTCGTGTTCCGCAAGAAGCTCGGTATCACGGAGCATAAATTCGCTGAAAAAGTTATAGATAAAATGCTCCCTGCTCTCCCCCTGATTATGCCTGCTTCTCTGTATGCGCTGAACGAGCCTGAGAGAGAACTCCTCATCGTCTATTATCACCATGTTTTTGTTGTCAATAAAAAACTGTATCCTGTGACGGCTGCCCTTTATGTCAAGAAGCTTAGGAATAGAAAGCGTACCTGCCAGACAAAAGGGCTGTGATTCTATTTTACAGAACACAACATCTCTCAGGGATATCGCTCCCTCGTAGGTTATGTTCGCCGTTCTGAGGGCTTCTTCTGCGTGTGCGGAATCGGTAATAAACACAGCTGAGCAGGTTTGTTCGCTCAGCTGTCTTGGTGTTATTTCTTCAAGTGAACCCTTTAGGGCAAATATGGTCATTTATCCTCGACCTCCGCCCTTGAAGCTCTCTCATAGGCAAGGTCATAGAAAAGTTCCTGAGAATTGAGCGGCTCTTTTCCGTCTGAAACCAAAGTATATTCGCCGTCAGAGTCAAGCTCTCTTGCCTGACAGTTATCTGCAAGCATTTTGCCGAACATCATGCTTATCTGAGCCTTGATATCTTCGTCAAGTATAGGTGCGGCGACCTCAACACGTCTGAGGGTATTCCTTGTCATAAAGTCGGCGGAAGCAATATATATCTTTCTCTCCTCGCCCTTGCCGAACATATAGATACGGGAGTGTTCAAGGAAACGTCCCACAATGCTTATTATCCTGATGTTGTCAGTTTCTCCCTCGACCCCCGGGATAAGACAGCATATGCCTCTTACCACAAGGTCTATTTTAACGCCTGCTCTTGAAGCTTCGATAAATCTGTCGATTATCTTCTTATCAGTGAGAGAATTTATCTTAACACCTATGTAGCCCTCTCCCCCTGATTGTGCAATGGCTATCTGCTCGTCTATCATATCAAGCACCTTGTTTTGCAGACAGTTCGGCGCAACAAGAAGCTTGTCAACGCTCTTTACAGTATCGTCAGAAGCAAGAGCATTGAACACGTCTATAGCGTCCTTTGCGATATCCTTATCGCAGGTCATAACAGACAGGTCGGTATAAAGCCTTGAAGTTTTCTCGTTATAGTTTCCAGTGCCTATCTGAGTGTAATACTCAGTCTTTGTGCCTGAACGCTTTGTGATAAGACAAAGCTTTGAATGTACCTTATAGCCCTCCAGACCATAAATAACAGTACAGCCTGCCTGTTCAAGTCGGCGTGACCACTCGATATTATTCTCCTCATCAAATCTCGCCTTAAGCTCCACAAGCACAAGAACGTCCTTGCCGTTCTCAGCGGCTTCGCAAAGGGCTTCAACCACCTCGCTGTGCTTTGCCACACGATACAATGTCATTTTTATAGACACAACGTTTTTATCGTCAGCCGCTTCACGAAGCATATTGATAAAAGGCTTTATGCTGTCAAAAGGATAAGAAAGCAACCTGTCTTTCTTCTTTATCTGCGGCAAAATCGGCTTGTTATCGTCAAAGGCAGTAAACCTCTGTGGGACTCTCTTTTTATAGAAAAGCTCAGTTTTCTGTCTGAGTATATCCTGAATTTGGAACAAGAATGACAGGTCAAGAGGGGTGCTGTTTCTGAAAACAGATTTTTTATCCACCTCTAGCTGTTTGCAGAGCAGGTCAACGATGTTGTTATCAAGCTGTCTTGAAAGCTCCAATCTTACCGGTGCAAGGCGCTTTCTTTTCTTGATAAGGTCAGCCATGAACTCTCTGTAATCAAGGTCCTCGTCATAGAGTGCGTCGGCGTCGATATCGGCGTTTCTTGTAACTCTTATAAGGGACTTTGACTTGACAACGTAGCCCTTGAATATATTCGGCACATAGTGGAGGATAAGCTCTTCAGAAAGCATATACTTGCCTGTTGAACCGACCCTTATAAGACGTGGAAAGACCTCGCTTCCGCAGGAAATAACGCCCAGCTTTTCCTTGGCATTTTTGCTTTCAAGGACAACTGCGGCATAGATATCCTTATTTTTCAAAAACGGGAAAGGCTGCCTTTTGCCCACCACCATAGGCGACAGGAGTGGTGCGATCTGATTAAGGAAATACTGTTCCAGCTGGGCATTTTCCTCTGCCGTGAGTTTTGAAAAGTCAACAAGAGTAACGCCCTGCTCGGCTATCTTCTCCATAAGATCAGCATATACCTTATTTTTGCGCTCGTTAAGCTCACCCACTCTTGCTATAACGGCTTTGAGCTGTTCCTTAGCGGTCATATTTGTTTTATTTTCCCTGCTGTCGGGATCGACCTGCATTTGGTCAGTAAGAAAGCCTACACGGACCATAAAGAACTCGTCCAAATTGCTCTGATAGATAGAAGCAAAAGAAAGTCTTTCACAAATGGGCACACACTCACGCTCAGCCTCTTCAAGAACTCTTTCATTAAATTTCAGCCATGACAGCTCCCTATTCATAAACACGTTTTTCATTGTGCTGTTCTCCTTTTATGTTGATTTTATGAATGTCTATGTAATTTTATATATTATAGCACAAAACGATGAACTGTTAAAGAGGTTTAAGCAAATTTCGTGTAAAAAATTCTGATTTTATGCACCTTGAATTACAAGGGCGCTTAAAATTTGTGCATAATGATATGTTAAAGTTTCGATATTGGGGATAATACTATGCAAAAGAGCAAAAATCAAAGACAATGAAAATTTTTGCGCAAAAAAGGTTGACAATCGGGCATAAATAGTGTATAATAATCAAGTCGCTATGAGGAACGCATATGGCGGTATAGCTCAGTTGGCTAGAGCACTTGGTTCATACCCAGGGTGTCACCGGTTCAAATCCAGTTACCGCTACCACATTTCTCATAGCGAAAAATCGGCCCGTTGGTCAAGAGGTTAAGACGCCGCCCTTTCACGGCGGAATCATGGGTTC
>CALEJX010000078.1 GCA_937898375.1 uncultured Ruminococcus sp. | reverse complement strand
GTGGACAACAAAGACCAGTGGGGCAGATATTCATATGTAGGTATCGATCCTAAATGCGAATATATCCTCGACAAGCACGTTGTTACCATAAAAGAAAAAGGCAAGGATGATGAAAAAGTAAAAGTAGACGATCCTATTGCTTTCTTCTCTGAGATAATCGAAGCTCACAAGTCGCCTAGATTTAACAACTATCCAAAACTCACAGGCGGTCTTATCGGATTTTTCGCTTACGATATGATAAGATACTTTGAGAAAACACTGTGCAACCCACCTAAGGATGATCTTAAGCTTCCTGACGCTGACCTGCACCTCTTTGAAAAGATAGTTGCTTACGATCACCTTTCAAACAAGGCTGTAATAATCCTCAACATCAACAAGAGCGACGATCTTGAAGCTAAATACAAAGAATGTGAAAAGATATGCAACGAGGTCGTTGAGACGCTTAGAAACTACAAGCCTGTTATGAAAACTCCAAAAACAATGGAGGACAACATCACAGTTAAGTCAAACATCACAAAGGAACATTATCTTGCAAACGTTGAAAAGGCTAAGGAATACATCAAGGAGGGCGACATCTTCCAGATAGTTCCGTCACAGAGATTTGAGATAGATAATCCGCCTGACAGCTTTGACGTTTACAGAATGCTGCGCTCCACTAACCCGTCACCTTATCTTTACTACTTCAAGCATAATGATTACGCCGTTGCAGGCGCTTCACCTGAAATGCTTGTATCAGTAGAAAACAGAACGGTAGTCACAAGACCTATCGCAGGCACTATCAAGCGTGGAGCTACTTATGACGAGGATATTCGCAATGAGCAGCAGCTTCTTAACGATCCAAAGGAAAGAGCTGAACACACAATGCTCGTTGACCTTGGCAGAAACGATATTGGAAAGGTTTCTGAGTTCGGCTCGGTAACTGTCACAGATATGATGATAGTTGAGAGATATTCAAAGGTAATGCACCTTGTATCGAACGTTAAGGGTACGCTGAGAGAAGATAAGAAACCTCTTGACGCTCTTATGGCTGTTCTTCCTGCGGGTACACTTTCAGGCGCTCCAAAGGTAAGAGCAATGGAGATAATCGACGAGCTTGAAACAACAAAGAGAGGTCTTTACGGCGGAACAGTTGGATATCTCGCATTTGACGGCTCACTGGATACTTGTATCGCTATCAGAACGGTGCTTTTCAAGAACAACAAGGCTTATATCCAAGCAGGCGGCGGAGTTGTTGCAGACTCAGTTCCTGAGAACGAATATCAGGAGTCATGCAATAAGGCAATGGCTGTTATAAACGCAATAAAAGAAGCAAGCAAATTATAATTAATAAGGAGTTAATAACATGAGCAATAATATTATTCTTACAGGTGACAGACCAACAGGACCGCTTCATTTAGGACATTATGTTGGCTCGTTGAAAAAGAGAGTTGAACTTCAGAACACAGGTAAGTTCGACCAGTTCGTTATGATAGCCGACCTTCAGGCACTTACAGACAACGCTGACAATCCTGAGAAGATAAGACAGAACATTCTCGAAGTAATGCTCGACTATCTCGCCGTAGGACTTGAACCTGACAAGACAACATTCTTTGTTCAGTCACATATCCCAGCACTTTATGAGCTGCCAATGTATTATTCAAACCTCGTTACAATGTCAAGGCTTGAAAGAAATCCTACTATCAAGTCTGAGATAAAAATGAGAAACTTTGAAAGAAACCTTCCTGTTGGATTTATGACATATCCTATCAGTCAGGCTGCTGACATCACGGCATTCAAGGCTAAATATGTTCCGGTTGGCGAAGACCAGCTTCCTATGCTTGAGCAAGCAAGAGAGATCGTAAACAGCTTCAACAGAATTTATAAGTGCGATATCCTTGTTGAGCCTGAGGCAGTTCTTCCTGATAACGCAAGCTGCAACAGACTTGTTGGTACAGACGGCAATACAAAAATGAGCAAGTCTTTGGGCAACTGTATTTACCTCTCAGATGAAGAGGCGGATGTAAAGAAAAAGATTATGTCTATGTTTACGGATCCCAACCACCTGCGTGT
>CALEJX010000077.1 GCA_937898375.1 uncultured Ruminococcus sp. | reverse complement strand
GAGATAGTAAAGCTGAGGCTCAAAAACGTTATCGCAAGAAGTCAGGTGACGCTTCTCAGAGAGCTTAACCATGTTATGAACTATGACCCTCTTACGGGGATATACTCAAAAAACAAGTTTTTCAACGCTTCAAAGGCGCTTCTTAACGCAAACCCTGACAAGCAGTTTGCATTTTTAAGGCTGGATATCGACCGCTTTAAGCTTATAAACTCGTTTTTCGGCACCGCAAACGGCGACAAACTTCTCAGATATCTTGCAAGACGCATAAGAGATTTTGCAAAAACAACTGAATGCTGCACATTCGGCAGGATAGACGCTGACGTTTTTGGCATTTTCACCCCTTATCAGGGCATGGAAAGCACTGAAAGGCAAATGAAGCAGGCTGTAACCAACATGAAAAATCTTACGGCAAGCTATAATATAATGCTCGTATACGGAGTTTATGTGGTAACAGACAGAGAGCTTCCTATCTCGCAGATGTGCGACCGTGCGGCACTTGCCGCAAGGACGGTAAAGGGGCATTATATGCAGAGCTATGCGTTCTATGACGAGAAGATGCGCCTTGCTCTCGAAAACGAGCAGACTATCATAAACGAAATGAGCGACGCTCTTGAGAACCATGAGTTCGTGCCTTATTATCAGCCGAAATATGACATCAAGACAAACAAGCCTGTGGGAGCGGAGGCTCTTGCAAGGTGGATACACCCAACAAAGGGATTTATCTCCCCTGGGGTGTTTATACCTATATTCGAGAAAAACGGCTTTATATCCAAGCTTGATTTCTACATATGGGAATGTGTATGCAAACAGCTCAAGGAATGGAAAGACAGGGGCGTACCGCTTTTCCCTGTTTCTGTAAACGTTTCACGAGTAAATCTGTATAACCCTAATCTATCGAAGATAATCATCGAGCTTACCAAAAAGTATGACGTTGACCCGAAATATCTCAACATTGAGATAACAGAGAGCGTTTATACTGACGAGAACATTATGATAGACGATGTGACAAATCAGCTGAGAAGCAATGGGTTCACCATACTTATGGACGATTTCGGCAGCGGATATTCTTCACTGAACGTACTCAAAGACGTTCAGGTGGACGTACTTAAAATGGACATGATGTTCATGTTCAAGGCGAAATATGACGGCCGTGCGGAGACAATCATTTCTTCTGTTATCAGAATGGCAAAGTGGCTCAATATCCCTGTTATTGCAGAGGGCGTTGACAAGGCTGAGCAGGTGGACTTTTTAAGGAGCGTAGGCTGTGACTACATTCAGGGCTTCTATTTTGCGAAGCCTATGCCTGCGGAAGATTATGAGAAGCTTATTTCAAAGCAGGAGGAACAGCCTGTACCTGAGAGCAGCACGTCTGTGAACGATCTGCTGTGGGGCAAGGGCGGCGGATTGCTGGTATCTATCGACAATATCGACCAGCCTGCCATGATATACGAATGTTTCCCAGACAAAACTGTGGAGGCTGTATGCGCAAACAAGGCGTTTTCACAGAAATACGGCTATGACAGCAGTATGTACGGCAAGTTCAATGTGGTGGATTGTATCGACAGCGAATACAAGGAGAATTTTACAGATACCATAAACAAGGTCATAGAGAGCAAGGGCAGAGCCGAATGTTTTCTTAGCATGCACGATATAAACGGCAAGAAGCATTGGTTCAGAGACCATTTAAGATATGTGAGCGAAACGGGCGTAAGCTCTGTTATCATAGTATATCTCACGGACGTGACCGACATGGTATTCATGGACAAGCGCATAAACGACTACAAGCAATATGTTCAGGAGGAGACGGAACGTCGTCACAACGTTCTTGTTGTCAGCGGCGACGGCGAAACGCTCAGTCAGCTTGACAGCATACTTTCCCATGACAACACGGTTTTCACTGCGGACGCTGTTGAAAGCGGCAGGAAACAGCTTTCGGAGCATAAAATAGACCTTATCTATTTTGACAGCGCTCTTATAGGCGAAAGCGAGGACTTCCCTCTTGATACTGACGGAGAACAGCTCCCTGTTATCGCAGTTATCCCCTCCCATGCCGACCTTGACCGCAGAGCTTCACTGAAAAGCAGGATATCGGACTTTGTTATGAAGCCTTTTGTTGACAACATTGTGCGTTCGAGGACGTCGAACATTATAAAGATAAATATTTTGGGAAGTGCAAACGATAAATTCTTCAGCCGATTGAAATGATATGCAAGGTCCTCTGCAAAAAGCGGGGGACTTTTTGTTGTTTTTAGCTGCGTGCTTTATTGACAAAATATATACAATCTGATATCATATAGTTGTTGCCTATAATGGCAGAAAGCGAGGGAGAAAGATGTATATCGACAAATGGCGTGTGGCAATAAGAAATTTGAAAAATTCGCTTTTTTCATATCCAAACACGGCGCAGAGCTGTTTTCCTGACCCTATTACAGACGACAGCGTTGTTTACTGTATTCAGGGGCTTGTATACGAAAGCGGAAAATTTCCTGCCGGAAAATTCATTCACACCTCTGCCATAAGGGAAGTATACACTGAGGACGGAAAGCTTTTTGCAAAGACAAAGAACAGCGTTTATGAACTTAGAACGCCAAGCGAATATTTTGATTGCGATATTGCGGCAAACGCTGCGGCAAAGCTTGAAAGCCCTGACCTTGCGGCGTTCACCGAAAGCCACAGAGAGGTCACGAAGCCGTTGCTTGATAATTTTTTAACGATATCTCAAAAGCTTTGTGATGATGATCTTTCTCACATAGGGGACGAACTTCCCGAAAACACTCTTGTGATATGCTACTATGGCACTGACCCATTCGGGAACAAGGTGTTTTACAAAAACGAGGGGCATATAGTGCCTGTTCTTGCTGACCTGCACACTGGTATCGCCATAGACTCGGTGGGGCTTGCGGAAAGCCTTGAAAAGCTAGACACATGGGAAACACTTGGCAGATACTATGTTGACAGCGAGGTAATGGAGTTTTATGACTGCGACACGGAAAACCTTGTTTTCTGCAATCTTACGGACGCTCCTATATACGTTACCATATACGGAAGTTCTGCTGCTATGCTTTGTCCGCCGAAAACGGCAAAGCTTGCTTCAAGGAAAGTAAAAGAAAAATAAATGCTCATACTCCTATCCGCCCGAAGGCAAAATCTTCAGGCGGATATTTTTTTACTGTAGAATATAGGAAAAGGTTCTTTAAAATTAATAAAATGTTAAACTTTTAACGTGCCATAGCAATTGAATAATCGCTGAAAGTGTAGTATAATCTTTTATATAGTTGCTTTTTGATGTAAAATAATATATTTAACTATTTAGGCAATGCCGCACAACTATTGTGTCGGGTAACGCCTTAGTATCGTGAGGAAAAGATCATGGAAATTTTAAAACAGCGTATTCTTAAGGACGGAGTAGTAAAGGAAGGAAACGTTCTCAAAGTCGATAAATTCCTTAACCACCAAATGGACGTCAAGCTTTTCAACGATATCGGCGAGGAGTTTGCAAAGAGATTTGCAGGAACAGGCGTGAACAAGATACTCACTATCGAGTCATCAGGTATCGGCATTGCCTGCATAGCGGCTCAGCATTTTAACAACTGCCCTGTTATTTTTGCAAAGAAAACTCTCAGCAAAAATCTTGACGGCGAAATGTATATCACTCAGGTAAAGTCCTACACAAAGGGCGTTACATATGACGTTATGGTATCTGAGAAATATCTCGGCAAGAGCGACAAGGTGCTTATAATAGACGATTTTCTTGCAAACGGCTGCGCTCTTATGGGGCTTATTGATATCGTTAGACAGTCTGGGGCTGAGCTTGCAGGCGCAGGTATCGTTATCGAAAAGGGCTTCCAAGTGGGCGGAAAGACTATCCGTGACATGGGCGTGAAGCTTGAATCACTTGCTATCGTTGACTCTATGGACAACGGCACTATCACTTTCAGGGATTAACGCACAAGGCGTTAACAATAAATATTTTATGGAGGAAGATCAAACATGAAGGTAAGACGTATTCTTGCTCTCGTTCTTTCTGCGGCTCTTGCTGTAACAGCTCTTACAGCTTGTACATCTGCTAAGGACGAAGCATCACAGAAGTCGGCTGACAACAAGTCAACGACTCTCAGCTATGACACTGTAAAGATCGGTGTTATACACATCGGCAACCCTGCCGACGGCTCAGGCTACACATACGCTCACGATCAGGGTATCGTTGGTATGCAGAAGGAGCTTGGACTTAAAGACGATCAGATCGTAAGAAAGAACAATGTATCAGACAGCGACCCTGCTGCTACAGAGACGGCTATCCGTGAGTGTATCGAGGACGGCTGCAACATCATCTTCGGCACAAGCTGGGGCTATATGGACAAAATGGAGTCCCTCGCAGAGGAATATCCTGACGTTTATTTCTGCCACGGCACAGGCTACAAGAACAACGGCAAGAACCTTAACAACTACTTCGGAAGAATTTATCAGGCAAGATATCTCACTGGTATCGTTGCAGGTATGAAAACAGAGTCAAACCTTATCGGTTACGTTTCCGCTATGGGCAGCGAGAACTCTGAGTGTACAGGCGGTATCGACGCTTTCGCAATGGGCGTTTATTCTGTAAACCCTGACGCTAAGGTATATGTAAAGGTAACAAACAGCTGGTATTCACCAACAGAAGAAACAAACGCTGCAAAGGCTCTTCTTTCTGAGGGCTGCGACGTTATCGCTCAGCACTGCGACACACCTAACCCACAGCTCGAGGCTGAAAGCGCCGGCAAGTGGGGCATTGGCTACAACACAGATATGTCTAAGGACGCTCCTAAGGCTACACTTACATCTACTCTGTGGAACTGGTCTGCATACTACACATATCAGGTAAAGCAGATCGTTGAAGGCAACTGGAAGTGCGAGAACTACTACGGCGGCATGAACGATGGTCTTGTAGATATCGCTCCGCTGAACATGGATCTCTGCACAGAGGATATGCAGAAGGCTGTTGACGAGGCAAAGGCTAAGATCGAGGACGGCTCATTCAACGTATTTGACGGCGTTATCGAAACAAACGACGGCAGCACAGTTGGCAAAGAGGGCGAAACTCTCGATGATGAAACTATCACAGGCGGAATCAACTGGTACTTCAAGAACGTTGAGGTCAAGTAATAAAGCCGGATAGCTTAACAAAACATTTCTACGGGCGGCGCAGGTTGCCCTCAAAAGATTGAGGGTATCAGCCGCCTGTTTTGTTGATATTGTGAGAATACGGCAGCAGGCAATCCTGCTGTCGGTTTCTGATGACATTAGCAAATCTAAGGAAGTTCATAAAAAGGAGCTGAAAGTATGAGTGAAGAAATATCTGCTGAGATCGCTGTAAAATGCAGCGGGATAACAAAGGTTTTCGGCAGCGTCGTTGCAAACGACGGCATCGATCTTGAAGTAAAATATGGCGAGATACTTGCACTGCTTGGCGAAAACGGATCGGGAAAGACAACGTTGATGAATATGCTTTCGGGTATCTATCACCCTGACAAGGGCAATATCTACATTGCCGGCAAGCCTGAGGCGATAAACTCCCCTATGGATTCTATCGCACTTGGCATAGGCATGATACATCAGCACTTCAAGCTTGTGGAGGTATTCTCCGCCGCAGACAACATTGTGGCAGGCACAAAGGGCAAGCTGAGAAGCAAGAGCGTTGTAAGAGACGAGATCAAGAAGATATCTGAACAGCTTGGTCTTGAAGTTGACCCTGACAAAAAGGTATACAATATGTCCGTCAGCGAAAAGCAGACAGTTGAGATACTGAAAGTGCTTTACAGGGGTGCAAAGATACTTATTCTTGACGAGCCGACGGCAGTTCTTACTCCGCAGGAGACGGAAAAGCTTTTCAATATCCTGAGAAAAATGAAAGCCCAGGGCTGTGCTATCATTATCATCACCCACAAGCTGGGCGAGGTGATGGATATATCTGACAGAGTTACCATACTGCGAAAGGGCAAGAGCGTTGAAACTGTAAACACGGCAGAGACCAGTGAAAAACAGCTCACTGAGCTTATGGTAGGCAAAGCGGTGGAGCTTTCCATAGAAAGACCTGAGCCTGTGAATGTAAAGCCGATACTTAACGTGGTCGACCTGACGGTAAAGAACACTGAGGGAAGCATTGCACTTGACGATGTAAGCTTTGTTATAAACAGGGGCGAGATACTTGGCGTGGCAGGCATTGCAGGAAGCGGTCAGAAAGAGCTTTGCGAGACTATCGCAGGACTTCAGAAGATCGAAAAGGGCGCAGTGCTTTACAACAAGGAGAACATCATAGGCAAGACACCTAAGGAGATAATAAATCTCGGCATAAGCATGAGCTTTATCCCTGAGGACAGACTTGGAATGGGTCTTATCGCTTCGGTGGGTATGACGGACAATATGCTTCTTAAAACATACAAGCAGGGAAAGCTTTGCTTTGTGGACAGAAAGCCAGCTAGGGCGCTTTCAAAGGAGCTTATAGAACAGCTTGAAATAAAAACTCCGTCAACGGAGCTTCCTGTTAGAATGCTTTCGGGAGGAAACGTTCAGAAAGTTCTGCTGGGCAGAGAGATACACAGTGAGCCTGACCTGCTCATAACGGCATATCCTGTTCGTGGACTTGACATCAACTCATCATATCTTATCTACTCACTTCTTAACGAGCAGAAGAAAAAGAACACAGCTGTGCTTTTCATAGGCGAGGATCTTGACGTTCTGCTGGAGCTTTGCGACAGGATAATGGTGCTTTGTCACGGCAAGATAACAGGTATTTGCGACGCCAAAAAGGTCACAAAGGAACAAGTGGGCATGATGATGACAGGCTCGACAATGGAGGAGGTGCTGGGCATTGGCTGATACGATTAAAAAAGAGCCGCTTATAAGAATAGCAAAGCGTGCTGAACGCTCAAACAAGCAAAAGCTTATACTAAGGCTTCTGTCGGTGCTTCTGGCTATTTGTGCAGGCGGAATATTCATTCTTATTCTTGGTAAAAATCCGTTTTCATACTATGCGAAAATGGTAAAGGGCGCTTTTATCGGCAAGAACGCCGCAAGCCCTTTTATGCCTTTCAAAGAGACCATAAAGATAATGATACCGCTTCTTATATCTTCTCTTGGCATTACGCTTGCTTTTAAAATGAAGTTTTGGAATATCGGTGCAGAGGGTCAGATAATAATGGGCGGAATTTTCGCTTCATACTTTGCGCTGTATCATTACGATATGCCGCACTATCTGCTTTTTGTGGTGATGTTCGTTGCGGCGATGATAGGCGGAGGACTTTACGGCATCATCCCTGCGTTTTTCAAGGCAAAATTCGACACAAACGAAACTTTGCTCACCCTTATGCTCAACTATATCGCACTTTATGTTATAGACTGGCTCACAAAGGGAGCATGGCAGGACCCTGAGTCAAAGGGATATCCTAAGATAGCAAGATTTGACCTTAACGCATGGCTTGACTCAATGGGCGGCGTACAGATAGGCTGGGTGATAGGTCTGGTGCTTGTGGTATTGGTATTTATCTATCTTAAATACACAAAGCAGGGCTACGAGATAACTGTTGTATCAGACAGCCACGCAACTGCAAGATATGCAGGCATGAGCCCTAGCAAGATAATGATAAGAACAATGTTTTTGAGTGGTGCTATCTGCGGTATTGCAGGAATGGTGCAGGCTTGCGGAACAGAACACACACTTTCAACATCTGTTGCAGGCGGAGTAGGCTTCACGGCTATCATAGTGGCATGGCTTGCAAACCTTAATCCGTTCGGCATACTTGTGGTATCGTTCCTGTTTGCAGTTTTGGAAAAGGGCAGCACGGTGGTATCGTCAGAGTTCGTGCTTTCACCTTACTGTTCAGACGTTTTGCAGGGAATAATCCTGTTCTTCGTGCTTGGCTGTGAATTCTTCATCAGATACAGATTTGTAACAAGAGGAGGCAGGAAAAATGACTAGACTTATTTCATTCCTTGCCCATGCTGTATATATGGGTACTCCTCTGCTTTTCGGCACAGTAGGAGAGATACAGAACGAAAAGGCTGGACACCTTAACCTTGGCGTTGAGGGAACAATGGCAATGGGTGCTTGCGCAGGCTTTATGATAGCATACAAGACAGGAAGTCTGTGGCTTTCAATACTTGCGGCATTCCTTATGGGTGCACTGGTTTCGCTTATCTACGCTTTTCTTACCATAACGATGATGGCAAACCAAAACGTAACAGGTCTTACACTGACTATATTCGGCACGGGTCTTTCAAACTTCATAGGCGAGCAGATGATATCAGCTTCACCTACAGGAAATCTTAAGCTGCCTGAGGGAGTAATGAACAGTCTGAAAGACATAGAGATACCGCTGCTTAGCAAGATACCTGTTCTTGGAGAGGTGCTTTTCTCGCAGAACATTTTCACATATCTGAGCATTATTATCGCTGTGATAATGTTTATCTATCTGAAAAAGACAAAGACGGGTCTTAACCTTAGAACTATCGGCGAGAACCCTGCTGTTGCGGACGCTGTGGGAATAAACGTGGTTAAATACAAATACATAAACGTTCTTATCGGCGGCGGAATATGCGGCATAGGCGGAGCGTTCTGCTCAATGGTAATAAACGGCGGTGTTTGGATGGCAAACAGCGTGAACGGTCTTGGCTGGATAGCTGTAGCGCTTGTTATCTTCGCTGTATGGAATCCTGCAAGGGCTATTTACGGAGCTTATATTTTCGGCGCATTCATGGTACTGAAATACTACTTCCCGAAAGACCTCGGTTTCACTGTTCCTGAGTCATTCTTTGATATGCTCCCATATCTTGTAACGGCTCTTGTTCTTATCATCACTTCCGTGAGAAAGTCAAGAGAGCGTTCACAGCCACAGTCCTGCGGTATCAATTATTTCCGTGAGGAGAGATAGGATATCGAAGCTTGGCGTTATTTTCAAAGTGTAAAAATAATTCTCAAACCCTGATAAATTGGAACGTCGCATTTCTGTGAAACAGAAATTGAGCCGCTCCCCTACAAATGGCGTAAATACGCTGTTTATATGTAGGGGCGAACAGCGTTCGCCCGTTATTTGAGCGTTTTTCGCCAGACTGAAAGCTCTGCATTTTGCAGGGCTTTTATTTTGCCATAGTGACAAAACGCAGAAGATGTGATATAATCAGATAAAAGGGGTGAGAAAATGCTCAATATATATGAAAAATTTGCACAGCCTACGTTTTTCACCTGCGGCTGTCTTGAAAATGACGGCGGTTTTCTGCACGTCAGAAGAATGCTGAACTGTGATGTGCTTATTTTTGTCACGGAGGGGACGCTGTTCATCACCTTGGGCGGAACTGACTTTTCCGTGCGTTCGGGGGAATATATCCTCCTGCCCTCGGGCACTGAACACTGGGGCACAAAGCCTTGCGCAGGCAGGCTTTCATATATGTGGGTACACTTCTCTGCTCTGAAAACTCGTGGGGAAAGCTGCCCTGAGAACGGCTTTGCATATGTTATCCCTGAGCATTTCACTGCCGCAGACCCAAGGCGTGTGAGCATTATTTTCCGACAGCTTCTTGACTATCAGCGGCAGGAAAGACTTTACACTGAAATGCTCCCTGTTTGCGCACTTTCAATGCTTCTTATGGAGATAACACAGCAATATCTTAACGCAGGTAATGAACAGGAGATATCCCCGAAGATATACAACATCTGCCAATGGATAAGGTCAAACTGTCAGAAAAAGCTTACTGCGGAGATGATAGCACGACATTTTCACTACAACGCTGAATATCTTTCCCTTATCTTCAAGAGGGAAACAGGCTGTACTTTGATAAAATATCTCAGCCGCACTAGGATAGACATTGCCAAAAGGCTTCTTGAAACGGAGGGCATAAGCATAAAGGAGACCGCCTATTCAAGCGGTTTTTCGGACGAGAAATACTTTATGAGGACTTTCCGCAAGCTTGAGGGCATGACGCCTATGCAATATCGTGAGGCGTTTAGGAAAAAGAATATAAACAGCAGATAAAAAAGCGATACCGCACAAAATTGTGTGATATCGCTTTTGCTTTTATATTATCCGAAAATCGGTCGAACAAGCGGGACGTCGTATTTCTGCAAAGCAGAAATTTAGCCGTTCCCCTACAACTTGCGTAAATACGTTATTCATATGTAGGGTTGCCCTACATATATGTTTTATTTCTTCTCAGAGAAATATACTGTGTATTCCTCGTCCATAACGTCATAAAGTGGCTTGAATGTGATATTATACTGCTGTCCCTTTGTGATATACTCGTTCTGCTTCCATGGAAATGTGCTGTAGGTATGTTCTATCTGTGGCTCGAAAATATCCGCAGGCTTTGAGTAGTCGCCGTGTAGACCGCAATCACAGCTTGTGATGCCTGCAAGGACTATAGGGCCGTCAACAGCCGCCGCAAGGTATGGCATATCGTCAAGGCGCTCCATTCTTATTTCTGACGGGAAGAAAAGACCTATCGTGTCGTTCTGCCAATCCCCTGCTATCATTATATAGCCGTTTTCTATATGAGCCTTTACTATATTGCCGTTCACTGTGATCTCAGGCTCGCCGCTTACCCATTCAGGCAGACGAAGTTTCAGAACGAAAGCTGTTTTTTCCTCACAGCTTACTGTGAACTTCATTGACCAGCGTGACATTGTGCCGTCGGAATGTTCGTCAAAGAAGGTCTGGCTGTTATAGTTTTTCATATCTGTTGTCTGCTCAATATGAACAGGCTTGTCTGACACTGTGATATCAGCTTTGGACGGGATATACTGACTTACCACAACGCCCTCGCTGTCTGTGAAATAGATAAGGTCGGGATAAAGGGTCTGAGCCTGCACCATTGTTCCGTGACAGCACCAAAAATCGTGGGTCTTACTGCCCCATTTTTTCTTTGAGCCGTGTTTCAGCGGCAGGAAATATGTAGGCATACCTGTGGAAGCATTCTGCTGTGCAAGGAAGCCGTTATAAAGACAGCGCTCGATGTAGTCTGCATACTTTGTGTCCCCTGTCCACTTGAAAAGGTAATCGGCGGTACGCACAAGGTTGTAAACAGTGCAGAACTCCTGATCGGACGCACCCAGGAAGTGACCCTGCTGATGAGGCGGTACCCAAAACTCACCTGAGTTCGCACCGCTTGTTGCATATGTTCCACGGTCTGTGACAGCACATTTGAAAAATCTCTCTGTGCGTATTTTCCACTTTTCGTCCCCTGTTATCTCATACATTCTCGCCGCACCATGAGAAAGTGGTATACCTGCGTTTGCGTGGTCATTTGTGAGGGCGTCGCCGCCGTTATCGAGGGTATCGAAAACGCAGTTGCCGCTGTAGCGCTCGGCAAGCTTCATATACTTTTCGTCCTTTGTTATGCCGTAAAAGTCAGCCCATACTTCGAGCATACCGCCCTGCTCGCCCTTATAGATAGCGTCAGGTGAACGTTTCAGCATCTCGTCAGTCCAGCGAACATACCAATCTGCAAGCTTGCTCACAACGTCAAGAGCCTGCTCATTGCCTGTGAATTTATACACGTCAGTAAGACCCATAACAGTCTTGTGCATTACATACTGAGGCGACCACACATACTGACCTCTTGCTATCATATCGAAATACTTTTCAGGGATAGAACCTATCCACTCACCGCCGTTTAACTGCTGACAGCGTGCAAGCTCGCTTATTATCTTATCAAGCTTTGCTTTAAGCTCTATATCATCATTTGAAGCGCAATAAGCTGCCGCCGCAGACAGCCAGTGACCGAGGAAATGTCCTCTCAGCTGGCAGGTAGGAGCTTCCCAGCCCCAGTGGAGCTTTGCTCCTGCGGGGTCGTCCACCACCTGAAGTCCAGGCATTATAATGCCAGCTTCAAGGTAGAAATTTTGCAAAAGGCAGGTAGAGTCAAGCTCGAAAAGATAGTTTCTGTTAAGGTCGGCTCTTTCACGGAAAAGTCCTGAGAGAAGTGACACGTTATGTCTGTTCACTTTATTAAGCATAGAAGATACCTCCGAAATTTATTTTGTTTTCTATACTTGATTATAACAGCAAACAGCATATTTTTCAAGTGGACAAAACCCGAGATTTTATGGACAAAGCTTAGGTGTTGCAACTTGATAGCGATACAAAAAAAGTGGGCGGCATAGAGCCGTCCTCTCAATTCGTTTTGGAAATGCCAAGTAACGGGCGAACGCTGTTCGCCCCTACATATCACATGAGTATATCGTTTGTGGATTTGGATATTTACGGCAAGGCAAAATTGCGTGTGGTGTGGCAGGTAAAAAAAGCGGGCGACCAAAGGTCGCCCCTACGCACAAATCGTTTGGACACATATTTGTAGGGACGACCTGCGGTCGTCCGCTTTGCTTTGCTATGTTATGATAAACTGTTTTTACTTTACCTTTGCCGAAGCCACAAAAGCTTTAAGCTCCTCCTCAGGCATATAGCCAACAGTTGAAGCCGCTACCTTGCCGTGTTTCACAACGAAAAGGGCAGGTATGCTCGAGATACCGAAAGCGGCGGCAAGCTCGTTTTCTTCGTCAACGTTGACCTTGCCCACCTTTATGGAGCTGTCCTCCTCAGAATACTTATCCACCAGCGGTGAAAGCATTTTGCACGGACCGCACCATGCTGCCCAGAAGTCAAGCAGGACAGGCTTTTCGGAGTGCATTACTTCGTTTTCAAAATTATCCTTTGTTATAACCTTTACAGCCATTTTTCACAGCTCCTTTTCTAATCTTTGCTTTTGTAATAGAGCATACAATGGCAGAAACCCTCAAAATTCGGGTCGGCTATCTGCTCACGGAACTCTTTGCACATACACTTGTTTTCCTCTGTGCGCTGTATCCTGCACGGACAATAGCCGCCTGTGCGCTTTAGTCCCTCTTTTATGCTCTTTACCATTTCCTTATCATCATTAAGACGTACCATTACTACCTATCCTTTGCAGATATGCTTAGATTATTCCTTGACAAACGCCTTTACTATCTCGCCGATATACTGATAGTGATAATCCTTGTTAGGATACCATTTCTCATCATTCTCAGTGTCAACAAAGCACTCAGGCTCCATTTTCTGAACATAAGCCTTTTTGCACACGAGCACCATATCAGCCTCAGCAAAAGCTGTTACCTCTACGCTGTTTTCAGACACGAACACAGGGGTCAGACCTGTTTCCTTAGCCTTGTCGCAGTCACGTCCGCTGTGTGAGCCGCAGAATGAAAGCGCCTTTTTATAGTCCTCTTTGAAAAAGCTTATGGTGAAATATTCAGCCTTGTCGATAAATTCTTTTGTGTATCTCTGTGGTCTTATAACTGTGGTGAAAGTGTTCTTTCCCCACATAACGCCTGCGAAGCCCCAAGAAGCTGTCATTGTGTTCCAGCCGCTCTCGTCGCCTGCTGTTACAAGAAACCACTCCTTGCCTATCTTTTTGTATGGATTGAAGTCAAGGGCGTCAAGCTTTTCTGTTACCTCTTTGAAACCGTTGAAACTGCTCATTTTCATTACCGCCTTTCAGTATTATGTCAGACTTTTCACGTTTATCGTACACCAATATCGTATAGAAAACGTCTGCCTATATTATATATCATTTCTCATCAAATTGCAACCCCCTGAAAATGCCTGAAATATTATACAAAAATCGTTAAAACAGGGCTTTTTGTGTTGCTTTTTTTGAAGAATAGTGATATAATTAACGTAGGTATTTGTAAAGCTGTTTTTGTGTTTTTGGTTTAGCTGTTTTATTTTATGCCGCCAAAAGGCTTGATATGTATATCTTTTGAAGTTTATACAGAATATTTTGTATAATCATAAATAATATGCATTAAATCAGCTGAAAATGTGTATAAATATAAAATTTTTATGCAAAAGCACTTGACAATGCTGTATAAAGGTGTATAATGTTGTTATCGGCATGAGAGCCGTGAAAATATTATACAAACATACTTACTACATACAATGGAGGATTTTTGTTATGGCAAAAGAGATCAAAAAGGTTGTCCTTGCTTATTCAGGCGGACTTGACACATCTATCATCATTCCGTGGCTCAAGGAAAACTACAACAACTGCGAAGTAATCGCTGTTTCAGGAAACGTTGGTCAGGGCACAGAGCTTGACGGTCTTGAGGAAAAGGCTATCAAGACAGGCGCTTCAAAGCTCTACATCGAGGACCTTACAGAAGAGTTCATCGAGGATTATGTATATCCTACAGTTCAGGCTGGCGCTGTTTATGAAAATCAGTACCTCCTCGGCACTTCATTTGCACGTCCTATCATTGCAAAGAGAATAGCTGAGATCGCTATCAAAGAGGGCGCTGACGCTATCTGCCACGGCTGCACCGGTAAGGGCAACGATCAGGTAAGATTTGAGCTTGCTATCAAGGCTTTCGCTCCTGACATGGAGATCATCGCACCTTGGAGAATTTGGGATCTCAAGTCAAGAGAGCAGGAGATCGAGTATGCTGAGGCACACAACATTCCTCTGAAAATAAACAGAGAAA
>CALEJX010000076.1 GCA_937898375.1 uncultured Ruminococcus sp. | reverse complement strand
ATCGACTTTGCTTACGCTATCCACACACAGGTTGGTCATAAGATGTGCGGTGCAAAGGTAGACAAAAAAATGGTGTCTTATGATTATCAGATAAAAACAGGAGAGATAATCGAGATACTCACCACCAACGTTGAAGGGCATGGTCCAAGCCGTTCATGGCTGAATATCTGCAAGACCAATGAAGCCAAGTCCAAGATACGTTCATGGTTTAAAAAGGAAAGACGTGAGGAAAATATTTTTGAGGGCAGAAATGCTCTTGAGAGAGAGTTCCGCAGAAATAATATAAGAGTGCCTGAGGAAGAACTTGAGGACTTTCTCAAAATGGATATGCACAGACATAGCTGTGATACCCTTGATGATTTCTTTGCAGCCATAGGCTACGGCGGAGTTCAGCTTTCAAAGGTAATGCAAAGGCTGAAATCCGAGTATAACAAGAAATACGGCGAAAAGGCACAGCCTGATAATACTGAAATTGAAAACAAGATAAAAGCTTCTAAAAACTCCACAGGTGTTATCGTTGACGGCATCGATAACTGTGCTATTAAGTTTGCACAGTGTTGTAATCCGCTCCCAGGTGACGAGATAGTCGGCTTCATCACAAGAGGTCATGGCATATCCGTGCATAAAAAGGATTGCGTAAACTATCTTTCACAGAAAGACGACCCTGAGAATGCTGCACGCTGGATAAATGTCAAGTGGGAAAGCTCAGAAAAGCATACGGGTTACTTCAAGTGTACTTTGGATATCGTTGCGGTGGACAGAATCGGTTTGTTGGCAGACGTTTCGTCAGCGCTTGCGATGATTAATATTTTTATCTATGAGTCAACTTCAAGAGAACTGAAAAACGGCAACGCAATGCTTTCTGTAACTGTCAGCATTGCAGGAATGGAACAGCTCAACAATGTTATAAATAAGCTTCAGAAGATCAAGAACGTTATTTCTGTTGAAAGAAGCGGTAAATAAGAAAGGACAGAAAATGAAAATATACAGGCTCAAACCACTGAGCGTTTGCGAAACGAACAGTTATATTGTTGCAAGCGAAGAAAATAACTGCGTTCTTATTGACGCACCTGCCGACCCTGATTATATTCTCGGCGAGATAGAGGGTCATGGTCTTACGCTGAAAAAGATCTTTCTTACCCATGGCCATTTTGACCATATCGGCGCTGTGGCTGACCTTGTTGACAGAACAGGCTGTGAGGTGTATATCCACATTATGGATAAACCTAAGCTTACAGATGACGCAGGAATGCTTGCTAATCTTTTCAGAATAAGAGGACACAGAAATTACACAGGCGAGGTCAAGGTATTCACAGAGGACGATGTTCTCAAGCTTGATGAGCTTGAATTTGACGTTCTGGAAACTCCTGGACATACAAGCGGCTCTGTCTGTTTCATATGCGGTACGAATTTGTTTTCGGGAGACACGCTTTTTTCAAGAAGTGTTGGCAGAACCGATATGCCTGACGGAAGCAGTACAGCCCTTATGAAGTCACTGATGAAAATAGCTGACCTCGGGGGCAATCTGACTGTTTACCCAGGTCACATGAATGTTACCACCCTTGACGCTGAGAGAAAGTATAATCCATATCTCAGGCAGGCTGCGGAGGCTTTGAAATGACTCTGATATTCAGCGGCAACGATTATAAATATGAGCTTGAGGGCGTAATGAAGCTTTTTATCCCCGCAACGCTTTTTACCCACGTTTTTTCTGACAGCATAAACACAGAGGACGATTATGTGTTCGCTCAGAAAAAGAATAACGCTGACAATGTTCATCTGAGCGTTAAGGTTAGATATGACGGCAAGATATGCGAAAAAGAGGAGTTCGTTCCTTTTGACTGCGATATGGAGCTTTCATTGTCAAGGCTTCTCTACAAGGCAATGAGCGAGCTGACAGGCATTGTGCCGAAATGGGGCGTTATCACAGGTATCAGACCCGTGAAGCGTGTGAACGATATGCTTGGCGAGGGAATGAGCAAGGCTGATATATTTAAAGCCATGGAGAGCAGATATCTTTGCAGCGAAGAAAAGTGCGATATCGCATACAAAACAGCCATAACACAGAAGCCTGTCCTCGACGAGCTTGAAAAGGACAGCTTTAGTCTTTATGTATCAGTGCCGTTTTGCCCTACAAGATGTTCATACTGTTCTTTCGTTTCACAATCTATCGAGGGCTGCATGAAGCTTATCCCTGAGTATGTGAATAAGCTGTGCGAGGAGATAGATTACACTGTGAAGATAACGAAAAAGCTTGGTTTGAAGCTTGACACTGTGTATTTTGGCGGCGGCACGCCTACCACGCTCACTGCGGCTCAGCTTGACAGAGTTATGAAAGTCATTGCAGACAGTTTTGATATGTCAACTGTCCGTGAATACACTGTTGAAGCAGGCAGACCTGACACCATAACAGAAGAAAAGCTGAGGGTGCTTAAAGAGAACGGCTGTGGTCGAGTGTCCATAAATCCACAGACTTTGAATGACAGCGTGCTTGAAGCTATTGGCAGAAAGCACACAACTGCGCAGTTTTTTGACAGCTTTGACCTTGCAAGAAAAGTGGGTTTTGACTCAATAAATACCGATATAATCGCAGGTCTGCCAACGGACACAGTGGAAAGTTTTGAGAATACCATTGACAAGCTTATCGATCTTGCGCCTGAGAATATCACTGTACACACACTTTCCATAAAGCGTGCGGCTAGGCTCAACCACAGCGGTGACAGGGAAGTGCTTAAAAATCCAGCTGATAAAATGGTAGAGTATGCAACAAAAAGACTTCTTGAAAGCGGTTATCTGCCTTATTATCTTTATAGGCAGAAGAATATGCTTGAAAATCTTGAAAATATAGGTTGGACAAAACAGGGTCACGAGAGTTTGTATAATATCTATATAATGGAAGAGGTTCAGACCATACTTGCAATGGGCGCAGGCGGCTCAACAAAGCTTGTTGACAAAGAGGGCGGACGTTTGGAGCGTGTGTTCAATTACAAATTTCCGTTGGAATACAATAAGCATTTTGAGCTTATTCTGAAGCGAAAAAACGAGATTGAGGAATTTTATGCTAAAGAAAAATGAGATGATAAGGCTTGAAATAAGCGGCATGACAAATGAGGGCAACGGAGTAGGAAAGCACGAGGGCATTGCTGTTTTCGTGCCTTTTACTGTTATTGGCGACGTTATCGAATGCAGAATAGTTAAGGTGTGCAAGACGTATTGCTACGGCATTATTGAAAATATTGTGAGCGGCTCGGCGGAGAGAATGGAGAACGATTGTCCTGTTTATTCAAAGTGCGGCGGCTGTTGTTTCCGTCACATGAGCTATGAGGAAGAATGCCGTGTGAAAGAGCAGTTTATAAAGGACTCTTTCGAGCGTATCGGCAAGCTTTATCCTGAATATGACAGTTTCGATGGCTGTAAACAGCTTGTAGGCTATCGCAACAAGGCACAGTATCCTGTGGCAGAGCAGGACGGCAAGGCGGTTTGCGGATTCTATTCAAGGCGTTCCCACCGTGTGTGTGACCACACCGATTGTGCATTACAGCCTGCTATATTTAAGGCTATTGCTGATGACATAATGACGTATGTGAACGAGCGGAAGATAAAGGCATACGATGAGGTGACAGGAAGCGGTCTGCTCAGGCATATTTATCTCAGACGTGGTGAACATTCAGGCGAGATAATGGTCTGTCTGGTTATAACTGACCTTAAAAAACGTGGCGTATTTGATGCGCTTGTAGGTGAGCTTTGCAATGAATACGATAATATAAAGAGCATAGTTTTTAATGAGAATAGCCGAAAGACCAACTGCATACTCGGACAGAAGCTTTTTACTGCATATGGCAGTGATACGATACACGATACAATGTGCGGAAATGATATTGAGATTTCACCGCTGTCTTTTTATCAGGTGAATACAGTGCAGGCGGAGCGTCTTTATGAAATTGCCGCAGATTATGCTCATCTAACGGGAAATGAAACTCTTCTTGAT
>CALEJX010000075.1 GCA_937898375.1 uncultured Ruminococcus sp. | reverse complement strand
TTCGCCGTCTGCCGCACCAAGTCCCTCAAAAAGTGATATGAGCTTGCCTGAGATATCTTCATCAGGGGTCACTGTCATAATATCCTCATCATTTCGGGAAATATACAGCTTGTCAGAGCCGTTTTCATTTCGCATATCAAGTGAGATAAGCATACCCTGAGTGTAGCCGTCAAGCGCCTGCTGATTTTTTGCGGCGTTGCTGTTAATGCTCTCTGCCTTTTTGTATGCTTCGTCTATCTGCTTTTGCATATCCTCACGGAGCTTATCAAGCTCGTCGGCGGACTTTTGCTTCTGCTCTTCAAGCTGTTGAGTAACAGCCTGCACCTGAGCTTTTGCGTCCTCTTTCTGAGTATCGGCAGATGCGGAAACATCGGTCATCACCCAAAAAAGCATTATCATGATTACATCAAGCAGAGAAGTCAGCTCGAGGACTATGCCCTTATTTTTCCTGAAACCATTCATGGCTGTTCACCGCTTTGGGAATGTTCGGCGTTGTTTCTTTCAAGATAAAGCTGAACATTTTTCTCGTTATCCTCTATCTTTGCGGAGATTATGCCGTCAAGAAATTTGAAGATTATAGCAAATACAAGTCCCCAAAAAGTGGAGGTCAAAGCGCCATAGAAATTATCCTGAACGCTTGTCATGTCGCCCACCATACCGAGGAGCGAGATAACAGTGCCGAGGATACCCAAGAGAGGGAAAATTCCTGTGAGGTTTACGAACAGGGAATAAAGACTTCCTGTGCGGTTGCGCATGGAGACGATATCTGTTTCACGAATACCCGAGATGTCGCTGTCAGCCTGACGGCGTGAAGCGCCTGAGTCGGGAACAAAGATGTTAAGATGAAGCTTGTTGTAGAGAACATCTGCTGATTTTTTAGTGAAATAAAAAACGAGGGCGGTGGCGACTGCGACCAAGAAAATTATCATGTCGAAGCCGAAAAAGTTCATAAAAATTACGGAAAAGAGTTTTTTCATGGATAAGACCCCCTATAGATATAATGATAGCACATTTTGAGGGAAAATGCAAGATGTGGGGAGAAGTTTTAGTGAGGAGTGAGGAATGTCACAGCCGCACAAAGCAGGGTAGCCAACACCGAGCGAAGAGAGCAATAAAGCGCAGGCTCAAGCCCGGCGCTAGAGGGCTTGTGGGGTCAAGGGGCAAAGCCCATTGCGGAGCTTGAGGCAGAGCCTCAATAGGCGCAAGCCTACAAGCGGTGCAGAGAAAAAAAAGAAGAAACACAAAAATTCTTCTTATACAAAGCAAAAGTCGAAGCACAAAAACCTGCACCGCTTCTGTAGTTTCTTTTGCAAACTTTCCCCGCAAAGAGCGGAGCGATTTTGCGGCGGTAGAATGTTGGTGTAGGGGACGGCGCCCTCGACGTCCCATTTCGGGGAGTTTCGTGGTTTGTTTTTTTACGAAGTAGAGTGGGTGAACGAAACGGGCGAACGCTGTTCGCCCCTACATAGTTTGTAAAACGCATAAAAATGTACGGATAAAAAAATACCGCCCACAGATACCCGTGAGCGGCATTTTGAATTATCTGTCAGTCCTTGTACTGCGAAGTTATCCCGAAGTATTCTTCAAGAGAAAGTCCGCTATATACTATGTTCTGTGCCAAAGGTACGCCCACATATCTGATGTGCCAAGGCTCGTATTTGTAGCCTGTTGAAGCTTCCTTGCCCTTTGGATAACGAATTATAAAGCCGTATTTTGCACAGTTGTTAGCAAGCCACTTGGCTTCTTTCGTTCCGCCAAAGGAGTCGCTGGCGTTGTTTACGTCTATCGCCATGCCTGTCTGATGATCGCTGTAACCAGGTCTTGCGGAGTAGGTGTCTGCCGCAGCCTTGCCGTCACGGTTGCAATACATATTATAAAGGTACTTCTGATCGTAGTATGAGCGATAGCCTGAGCATACCCACAGGCTTATGCCGTCTTTATATGCGGCGGTCTGCATCTTTTTGAACGCCGCTGAAGTTTCTTTTGTCAGACCCTTTGGATCGTAGCTTGCAGGGAGCGAGTAGGTCTTGTTGGCAAGAAGCACGCCGTCAACGTAGCTCATGCCGTTTATCACTTCAACAGTGTGATCTGGGGTCTTGACGGTTATCTCAGCAGAATATGCGCCGTAGTGGTTCGAGCCTTTATCGTCCGTCTTGCAGGCTCTTACCTTGAATTTGTATGCAGTCTTTGCGTAAAGTCCGTTTATTGCGCAGGAATTTACTGTAGACGATGCTATGCTCTTCCACTTGCCGTTTGTGTAGATAAACACCTTATAGCTTGTACAGCCTACAGACTTCCAGTTAAGGTCAAGGGTCGAAGCGGTAATATCAGAAGCCTTTACCCCTGTTACCTGCCTTGGATTGGTAGCGGAATTGTAGTTGTCAGAATAGTCACTGTATATCTTCACGCCGTCCACAATCTTGTAGGCTCTTACCTTGAAATTCTCTCTTGTTGCCGCAGGCAGACCTGTGACAAGGTATGTAGTGTCTGTAACATCGGCTATCTCAGGATACTGACCCTTTGAGCGCATACCTACAGAATAGCCGTCTGCACCGCTTACGGCGTTCCAGCTAAGCTTTATAGAGCTTGTGTTAGGGGTCTTAGATGTCAGACCTGTGACCTTGTCAACCTTGACAGCCTGTGCGGTTATCTCCTGCGAATATTTGCCGTAGTGATTTGCGCCCTTATCGTCACGCTTGCAGGCTCTTACTTTAAATGTATAGCTTCCTGCGTCAAGTCCTGTGACAGTGTAACTGTTTGTATCCGTCTGCGCTATCTGCGTCCACTTGCCGTTTTTCAGCATAAAGACACGATAGTTTGAACAGCCCACCTTGTTCCATGAAAGGCTCACGGAAGCGTTGCCTGTCTGAGCTTTCAGACCGCTTATAGGGCGTGGGTTTGTGGCGGAATTGTAGTTCACTGAATAGCTGCCGTAGACCTTTTGACCATTCACTATCTTATATGCTCTAACCTTGAAATTCTCTCTTGTTGCCGCAGGCAGACCTGTGACAAGGTATGTAGTGT
>CALEJX010000074.1 GCA_937898375.1 uncultured Ruminococcus sp. | reverse complement strand
GGCGCCTGCACCTGTGTCCCATACTGTTATCTTGTCTATCTGGATGTTCTTGATAGCTTCGACCTGAATAGAGATAAGTTCTTCAAGCTTGTCGGCAACTATGAGCTTAACGGCTGCGTTAGCGTCGCCGCCTGCTGCTTCAACAAGCTTTCTCATACCCTCTGCCTGCTTTGTGAGTATCTCCTGATTACCCTTAGCCTCAGCTTCCATTTTAGCAAAGATAGCGTCAGCTTCACCCTTTGCCTTACGTCTTACTACCTCAGCCTGTGCTTCAGCTTCGATCTCGGCCTGCTGCTTTGAGATCTGAGCCTTTACGATGACGTCGGCTGTCTGTGTAGCTTTTTCAAGTTCGGCTCTTGTCTGCTCGGCTGATTGCTGAGCTATGTATGCTTCCTGCTTTGCCTTTGCCGCCTGAACGGCTTCGGCAGCCGTAGCCTGTCTGAGAGCTTCCGCCTCACGCTCACGTCTGAGGGCTTCTGACTGTGCAACTTCGATCTTTGCCTGGTTCTCACCGTCGATAGCAGAAGCGTTTGCAGCAGCCACTTGGATACGCTGGTCTTTCTGAGCATTTGCCTGGCCGATCTCACCGTCTCTGTGCTTTTCTGCAACTGACTTCTTAGCGTCGTTGATAGCCTTTGCAGCGGCTTCTTTACCGAGAGCTTCCAGATATCCAGACTCGTCTGTAATATCTGTTACGTTTACGTTGATAAGCTTAAGACCTATCTTTTTAAGCTCTATCTCAACATTGTTTGATACCGCAAGCAGGAATTTATCTCTGTCTGAGTTTATTTCCTCGATATCCATTGTTGCGATAATAAGTCTAAGCTGACCAAAAATGATATCCTTTGCAAGCTCTTGTATTTCTATGAGCTTAAGACCCAAAAGTCGCTCAGCGGCGTTTTGCATAACGCCCGGCTCTGTTGAGATACCAACAGTAAATCTTGACGGAACATCGATTCTGATGTTCTGCTTTGAAAGAGCGTTTTTCAGATCCACATTTATGGATATAGGAGTAAGATCCATATACTCATAAGATTGGATTATCGGCACGATAAATGCTGCACCGCCGTGGATACATCTTGCGCTTCTTGCCTGACCGTTCTTGTCTGTTCCTACTTTACCATAGATAACAAGCACCTTATCAGACGGGCATTTTCTGTAGCGTGACAGTATCGCCATAATTGCCGCAAAAAGCACAACGACTATCACGCAGACAATGATTACTGGTTCCATAACTTTTCCTCCAACGCAAATATTTTTTTTATAATAAACCCTGAGCAGGGTCATTATACTGAATGTCTTGCTTTAACACCGTTTTGTTGTATCAGTTGTTTTCTTTCTCTATTACCACAGTGTCTCCCTGCAGGTCGATAACACGCACCTGTGTCCCCGTTTTTATAAGCTCGTCACCATTGTTTATTGCAGTGACTTCTCTGAGCTGTCCGTTTATCATAACGTTTACCTTACCAAGTCCATGATCTTTAGGCGGGCAGGGGATATAAACAGTAGCCGTTTCACCTATGGCATTTTTGTAATCAGCCGTGCCGTTTTCAGCAAGTCTTGCGGAAAGCTGAACTATCTTTGCCACAAGAAGCATGGTCGCAAGACCAAGCACAAAGCCGATAACTGTAGACAGTGCAGGATAAACGCCTGAGCTTACAAGAACGATAGAAGACCAGCTGAATACCGTGAGAAAAGCGACTATGGTCTGAAGCGTGAACATTCTCATGGAAGCAAAATCCGCAGGGTTTCCGCCGTCCACGTTGTGGTCACAGCCTATATCATGTGTGCAGTGTCCGATATCCACGTCTCCGTGACCGCTTATGTCGGCGTCGATATCAACATCAAGGTCAAGTCCCGATGTGTCACTGAAATCGTGACCGCTTCCGCCGTCATGAAAGCCGAACATAGAAAGCAAAGTCTGAACAAGCAGTATAAGCGTTGACGGGAATGCGATACAATACAGCACTTTAAGTAAAAGCGACAAACCGTCCCACCATTCATTCATATAGCTTACACCTCCAATGTAAATTTTATTTACGCTTATTATATACTCATTTGTCTTATTTGTCAATAGATTTTCGACAATAATTTAAAATTATTTTCAGATATGTTCTAATAAAAATTATTTTTGTAAACTTTTCGTTAAACGCTTGCATTTTGCGATGCTATCTGCTATCATATAAGTAAATGAAATTTACAGTAAATGAAACGAGGCGATATAATGGAGAAAAACACTCTCGGCAAGAGGATAAGAGAGGCAAGGCTTGCAAAGAAAATGACTCAAAGCGAGGTAGTGGGCGATTTTATAACCCGCAATATGCTTAGTCAGATAGAGAGCGGTTCGGCAACGCCGTCGGTAAAGACCCTTGAATATCTCTGCAAGGTGTTGGAAATAGAGCCTAACACCCTTATGCCTGATGAAAACGACTCCAAAAACGCCCCTGACGCAGAGGGCTATATCAGTATACGGAAAGAATTTATAAACAAGAACTATAAGGCTGTTATAGAATATGACGCTGAGGACGAATTTTCAGACGAGATATGTGCGCTTAAGGCGAAAGCCTGCCTTGCGGCGGCTGGGGAGTATTCAAGCTCTGGTAGTGCCGCAGAGCTTCAAAAGGCGGTAGACCTCGCCAAGCAGGCTTCTGAACTTTCAGAGCGTGGCATTTTTGCAGACGAAAGCGTTAAAAGCAGGGCTGACGAACTTTTGAAAGCCAACGCTAAACGTCTTAGCGATTATTATCGAAGTCTTTTGTAGGGTGC
>CALEJX010000073.1 GCA_937898375.1 uncultured Ruminococcus sp. | reverse complement strand
AATTAAATCAAAAATCATTTGTTTGCACAAATTTAGATACGCAAAGTTGTGCAGTATCACCTATAAAACAGAAGTGGTTTATTTTCTATTGCCCGGGAAATAATATAATCGGAGGTGATAAAAAATGAAAAATAATTCTTTTGCTCATGGGCAGGAATTGCCGCTGGGACTTTCTATGGCTCTCGCTCAAGTGCCTGCGGCATACGCTTATTTCGCTAAGCTAGATCCGCTTCAAAGGCAGCAGATAATCGACTCGGCGCACTGTATTCGCTCTAAGGAGGAAATGCGTGATTTCGTCAACAGCCTGTCAAGCGGTCAGATCACTGATACAAGCGTTTTCTGAACAAAAAGTTAATGTAGACAAATTTCACAATAAATCAAAGATTAATTGATATAAATTTTATATAAATATGTGTTGAAATTTATCTATAAATATTGTACAATATTATTGTAAGGTTTTGTACGCTGTTATGGAGAAATAACGGTAAAATCACCTTGCACGGATGGCTCGGCTGTGCCTTGCTGTCTGATAATATTGTGCAGTATTTTTGTATGTATTCAGGAGAGATATATGGCTGAAATGTGCTGTTTTTCACCAATTACATATTCTTTTATGGGTGGGTCTTTAAGTATAATTGCGTCCTGCCTTGATTTTATGCACTCTTACAATCTAATTATGCACTAACTAAAACTGCAACGCTATTGTTGCAGTTTTTTTATTTGTAATTTTTTGTTTTACTCGGAGGTATGAAAGTATGAAAAAAGTTGCGGTAATAATGGGCTCTGACAGCGATTTTCCTGTTGTAAGCAAGGCTGTTGCTGAACTCAAGGCTTACGGCGTTCCTTATGAATGTCACGTTATGTCTGCTCACAGAACGCCTGCACTTGCAAGCGATTTTGCTGACAAGGCTAAGGAAAATGGCTTCGGCGTTATAATCTGCGCTGCAGGTATGGCGGCACATCTCGCAGGAGTTATTGCAGGTCACACAACTCTGCCTGTTATCGGTATCCCTTGCAAGGGTGCTAATTTCGACGGCATGGACGCTCTGCTCGCTACTGTTCAGATGCCTAGCGGTATCCCTGTTGCCACGGTCGCAGTTGACGGCGCTAAGAACGCTGCTATACTTGCTATTCAGATGCTGGCTCTTTCTGATGAAGGGTTGGCTGAAAAACTTGAAAAGGCTAAGCAGGATATGATAGACGGCGTTGTGGCCAAGGACAAGGCTTTGCAGGACAAGCTCGCTGCACTTTAAATAGTACAAAAACACACGGCTTACGCTGTATGTTTTATTGATGTATCGGGAATGTTTACTGTCGGCGGGCGAACGCTGTTCGCCCCTACATATTGAAGCGGCGGCGATACGTTTTCGATACGCCATATAGATAATGTAAATAATTTTATGGAGGAATAAATCTATGGAAAACATTTTTAAGACAGAACAGCTCTATGAGGGCAAGGCTAAGAAAGTATTCGCTACAAACGACCCTGATCTTGTTATCGTTGATTACAAGGACGACGCTACTGCTTTCAACGGTGAGAAGAAAGGCACTATCGTTGGCAAGGGCGCTATCAATAACAAAATGACAAACTATATGTTCAAGCTTCTTGAAAAAGAGGGTATCCCTACTCACTTTGTTGAGGAGATATCCGACAGAGAGACTATCGTTAAGAAAGTTGAGATCGTTCCGCTGGAAGTTATCGTAAGAAACGTTGCAGCAGGAAGCTTCTCAAAGAAGCTCGGTATCGAAGAGGGTACTCCGCTGAAGACTCCTACACTTGAGTTCAGCTACAAGTGCGATGAGCTTGGCGACCCATTCATCAACAAGTATTATGCTCTCGGTCTTGGTCTTGCTACTGAGGAGGAGATAGCTGACATCACAAAGTATGCTTTCAAGGTAAACGAGTTCATGCTCGGCTTCTTCAAGAACATCGGCATTGACCTTATCGACTTCAAGATCGAGTTCGGCAGATTCCACGGAAAGATACTTCTTGCTGACGAGATCTCACCTGATACTTGCCGTTTCTGGGATTCAAAGACACACGAGAAGCTTGACAAGGACAGATTCAGAAGAGACATGGGCGGCGTTGAGGAAGCTTACCATGAGATGATAAAGAGAGTAATGGGAGAATAATTTTTATGGGCGGTTTTTTCGGAGCTGTTTCAGCTAATGACTGTATTCAGGACGTTTTCTTCGGGACCGACTATCATTCACACTTAGGCACAAGGCGGGGCGGAATGACTTCATTCTCCCCTGAGCTTGGCTTTCAGAGAAATATTCACAGCATTGAAAACTCACCATTTCGTACTAAATTTGAAAAAGACGTTGACAAAATGAGAGGAAACATCTGTATCGGCTGCATAAGCGACACAGATCCTCAGCCGATAATGGTACGCTCGAAGTTAGGACTTTACGCAGTGTGCTCTATCGGTGTTATACAAAATGCCGCTAAACTGGCTGACGAACTGCTTGAAAAGGGCTGCGCAAACTTTGAAACTATGAGCAGCGGCGCTATAAATTCGGCAGGACTTATCGGTGCACTCATTGCACAGAAAGACAGCTTTGTAGACGGCATAAGATACGCACAGGACAAGATAGAAGGCACGATGTCGCTTGTTATCATGACGGACAAGGCGATAATCGCTGCCAGAGATAAGGACGGACGGCTTCCTATTATAATAGGACAGCGTTCTGACGGATATTGCTTTTCTTTTGAATCATTTGCATATCAGAAGCTTGGATACTCGACCTGCCACGAGCTAAAGGCGGGAGAGATAACTGAGATAACAAAGGATGGCTACAATATTCTAAGCGAGGGTACAGACAAGAAAAAGATCTGCACTTTCCTTTGGACTTATTACGGCTACCCTACTGCTTGCTATGAGGGCGTGAACGTGGAACTTATGCGTACACGTAATGGCAGAGAACGATATGAAAAACGGCAGGCTCCCTGATGTTGATTTCGTTTGCGGAATACCTGATTCGGGCGTTCCTCACGCTATCGGATATGCAAACAAAAGCGGCATACCTTTTGCAAGACCGTTCATCAAGTACACTCCTACATGGCCGAGAAGCTTTATGCCGACCAGCCAATCTATGAGAAACAGAGTTGCGAAGATGAAGCTTATACCTGTTCACGAGCTTATCGAGGGCAAGAAGCTTCTGTTCGTTGACGACAGTATCGTTAGAGGCACTCAGATGAGAGAGACTGTTGAGTTTCTTTATGAGAACGGCGCAAAGGAAGTCCACATGAGATCAGCCTGTCCTCCTATCATGTATGGCTGCAAGTATCTTAACTTTTCACGCAGCACCTCGGAGCTTGAACTTATCGCTAGACAGATCATCGATGAGAACGAGGGTATCGGGGGAGTTAAATACATTGAAGAATACAGCGATTCAAGCACGGAGAGAGGCAAGCTTCTCAGGGACGAGATATGCAGGAGACTTAAACTTACCTCTGTTGAATTCCAGTCGCTTGAGGGCACTGTAAAGGCTGTGGGATTGCCAAGCTGTGAGCTTTGCACCTACTGCTGGAACGGAAGGGAATGATTTAATTGGTAACAGGTATCCATGAAGAATGCGGCGTTTTCGGCATTTACACTAACAATACGAGCGATGTTGCGGCTCAGACTTATGTATCTCTTTACGCATTACAGCACAGAGGTCAGGAAAGCTGCGGTATCGTTGTAAATGATGACGGCGTGTTCAGCTATCACAAGGACGTGGGACTTGTCAATCAGGTTTTTGACAAAGAAACTCTCGGCAGGCTCGGCAAGGGCAACATTGCTATAGGTCATGTGAGATATTCAACTACGGGCAACTGCAACGCTTCAAACGCTCAGCCGCTGGTTGTTCGTCACATAAAAGGACCTATGGCTATCGCTCACAACGGAAATCTTACTAACGCAAGAGAGCTGAGAGAGCAATATGAAAACAAGGGTATGATATTCCACAGCACTAATGATACTGAGGTCATATCATACGCCATAACCGAGGAACGTCTGAGAGAGCCTTCTATACAGGCGGCGCTTGAAAAGGCAATGTACAGGATAAAGGGAGCATACTCACTGCTCGTTATGTCGCCGACAAAGCTTATTGCGGCGAGAGATCCTGACGGCTTCAGACCGCTTTGCCTCGGAAAGATAGACGACGGCTATGTGGTAGCGTCGGAGACCTGTGCTTTTGACAGCATTGGCGCTGAATACATAAGAGATCTTAAACCGGGTGAGATAATCGTTATAGACAAAAACGGCGTGAATTCTATCACAACTCACTGCGGCAAAAAGGGTACTATATGCGTATTTGAATATGTATATTTTGCTAGACCTGACTCTGTTATTGAGGGGTCGAGCGTTCACATGGCAAGGCTCAGGGCAGGAAAATATCTTTGGAGAGAACACCCTGTTAACGCAGATATCGTCATAGGCGTGCCTGACTCGGGTCTTGACGCTGCGCTGGGATTTTCTCAGGAAAGCGGAATACCATACGGCATTGGATTTATCAAGAACAGATACATAGGCAGAACGTTCATTCAGCCTAGCCAGACAGAGAGGACGAACTCTGTCAAGATAAAGCTCAACGCTATTTCAAGCACTGTTAAGGGCAAGAGGGTCGTTATGATAGACGACAGTATCGTCAGAGGAACGACTTCGGGACGTATCGTCAAGCTGCTGAGAGACGCAGGTGCCACGGAAGTTCACGTTCGTATCTCCTCCCCTGCATTCGTTGCGCCGTGCTATTTCGGAACAGATATCGACAGCAAGGAAAATCTTATCGCCTGCAAGATGACCAATGAAGAGATATGCGAATATATCGGTGCAGACAGCTTGGGATATCTCAGTGTTGAGAGCGTTAAAAAGCTTGCGGGAAATTCAAAGTGCGATTTCTGCGTAGGCTGCTTTACAGAGAAATACCCTATCGAAGTTCCTAAGGATATGCCTAAGGACAAATTTGAATCGAAGATATCGGAAAAGAAGTAAATGACTGAAAGGATATTTTATCATGAATACAAACAGTTTTTCAAACAGCTACAAGGAAGCAGGCGTTGACGTAACGGCAGGCTACAAGGCAGTTGAGCTTATGAAGCAGCACGTTGCTAAGACTATGACAAGCGGCGTTCTCAGCGGTATCGGCGGCTTCGGCGGTCTGTTTGAGCTTGACATGACAGGCATTACAAAGCCTGTTCTCGTTTCAGGCACAGACGGCGTTGGCACAAAGCTCAAGATAGCTTTTCTTATGGACAAGCATGACACAGTTGGTATCGACTGTGTAGCAATGTGCGTAAACGACATTATTTGCTGCGGCGCAAAGCCACAGTTTTTCCTTGACTACATCGCTGTTGGCAAGAACTATCCTGAGAAGATAGCTCAGATAGTTTCAGGCGTAGCAGAGGGCTGTGTACAGTCAGGCTGTGCGCTCATCGGCGGCGAGACGGCTGAGATGCCTGGTTTCTACCCTGTTGACGAATATGACCTTGCAGGTTTCTCTGTTGGTGTTGTTGACAAGGACAAGATCCTTGACCCAAGCACTCAGAAGGCTGGGGACGTTATGATAGCTATCAAGTCAAGCGGCGTACACTCAAACGGCTTCTCACTGGTAAGAAAGGTATTCAGCGTTGATGAAAAGACTCTTTCTGTTCACTATGACGAGCTTGGCAAGACACTTGGCGAGACGCTTCTCACACCTACAAAGATATACGTAAAGGCTGTTATGAGCCTGCTTGACTCTGTTAAGGTAAAGGCTATATCTCACATCACAGGCGGCGGATTCTATGAGAACATACCACGTTCACTTCCTGACGGACTGTCTGTACAGATAGCAAGAAGCGACGTTCAGGTACTTCCTATATTTGATGTTATCGCAAAGACAGGAAACATTCCTGAGAGAGATATGTTCAACACATTCAACATGGGCGTTGGTATGACAGTTGTTGTTGACAAGGCTGACGCTGACAAGGCAATAGAGGCTATCAAGGCGGCAGGCGAGGAAGCTTATGTTCTTGGTGAGCTTGTTGAGTCTGACATGGGCGTTATCATCTGCTAAGGGTAAAGAGATATGAAGAAGATATGCGTTCTTGTTTCGGGCGGCGGAACAAACTTACAGGCGCTTATTGACGCTGAAAAAAGCGGCATTATAAAAAACGGCAGGATAACCTGCGTTATATCCTCAAAAGAGGGCGCTTACGCTCTTGAGAGGGCGAAAAATGCAGGTATCGGCACTGTTGTTATCCCTAGGAAAGAATATGCTGACAGCAAGAGCTACAGCGAGGCTATTCTGGCGGAGCTTAACAGGCAGGGCGCTGACCTTATTGTGCTGGCAGGATTTATGGTCATTCTTGACAAGTGCGTTACAAAGGCTTATCCTTACAGGATAATAAACGTTCACCCTGCGCTTATACCGTCGTTCTGCGGCGAGGGCTTTTACGGACTAAAGGTACACGAAAAGGCGCTTGAATACGGCGTAAAGGTATCGGGTGCGACTATACATTTTGTAAACGAAAAGGCTGACGCAGGGGCTATTATTTTGCAGGGCGCTGTAGATGTGGCAAATGACGAAACGCCTGAGAGCCTACAGAAGAAGATAATGGAAAACGTTGAATGGAAGCTTTTGCCAAAGACTGTTTCACTGTTCTGCGAGGACAGGATAAGCATAAAGGACGGCAAGGCTTACGTTGACCTTAAAGACTGAGAAAAATTATGGAGGACAAGATATGAAGACCCTTAATATTTATGACGAGCTTAAAAACAACTCATATCCGGGCAGAGGAATAGTTATAGGAAAGTCTGCTGACGGAAAGAGTGCGGTTACGGCTTATTTTATCATGGGCAGAAGCGTTAATTCCAGAAACAGAGTTTTCACGGAAACTGAGGACGGCATTAAGACAGAAGCCGCTGACCCTAGCAAGCTTTCTGACCCACACCTTATTATATACTCCCCTGTTCGTGTGCTTGGAAACAAGACTATCGTTACAAACGGCGATCAGACGGACACTATTTATGAGCTTATGGACAAGCAGCAGACTTTTGAGCAATCTTTGAGAACGAGAGAGTATGAGGACGACGCTCCAAACTACACTCCTCGTATTTCAGGTATCATGCACGTTGAGAACGGCACATATAATTATGCTATGAGCATACTCAAATCAGCTGACGGAAATCCTGAGTGCTGTGAGAGATTTACTTACACTTACACGAACCCTCTTGACGGCGTGGGTCACTTTATCCACACTTACATGGGTGACGGCAATCCGCTGCCAAGCTTTGAGGGCGAGCCTAAGAAAGTGGAGATACCTAACGATATCGAAGAGTTCACGGGCAAGCTTTGGGAGGCGCTCAATGAGGACAACAAGGTTTCGCTGTTTGTGAGATACATCGATATCGCAAGCGGCAAGGCTGTTTCTAAGGTCGTAAATAAGTACAGCAAGTAATTATCTGCGAGGAGTATTGTTTAATTAACGGAGGTAAAAATTATGGCAAATGAAATGCTTTTGAAATACGGCTGCAACCCCAATCAGAAGCCGTCAAGAGTATTTATGGAGGACGGAAAGGATCTTCCTATCGAGGTACTCAACGGCAAGCCGGGTTACATCAATCTGCTTGACGCATTCAACGGCTGGCAGCTGGTAAGAGAGCTTAAAAAGGCGACAGGTATGTGTGCGGCGACTTCTTTCAAGCACGTTTCACCTGCGGGCGCTGCTATCGGCAAGCCTTTGAGCGAGGTTGAGAAGAAGATATATTTTGTTGACGATCTGGGCGTGCTTACTCCCCTTGCAAGCGCTTATGCGAGGGCAAGAGGTGCTGACAGAATGTCTTCATACGGCGATTTTATCGCACTTTCTGACGAGTGTGACGCTTGCACTGCAAAGATGATACAGAGAGAAGTTTCTGACGGAATCATCGCACCGGGTTACACTGACGAGGCGCTTGAGATACTCAAGTCAAAGAGAAAGGGTACATACAACATCATCAAGATAGATGAGAACTATGTTCCTGCGCCTATCGAGAGAAAGCAGGTTTTCGGCGTAACATTCGAGCAGGGTCGAAACGAGCTTAAGATAGACAACGATATGCTCACAAATATCGTGACAGACAACAAGGAGATACCTGAGGACAAGAAAACTGACCTTGTTATCTCACTTATCACACTGAAATACACACAGTCTAACAGCGTATGCTATGTAAAGGACGGTCAGGCTATCGGTATCGGCGCAGGTCAGCAATCAAGGATACACTGCACAAGACTTGCAGGCAACAAGGCTGACATTTGGTGGCTCAGACAGCACCCAAAGGTACTTGGACTTCAGTTTGTTAACAACATCAGACGTCCTGACAGAGATAACGCTATCGACGTTTACATTTCTGACGAGCATGATGATGTGCTTGCTGAGGGAGTATGGCAGAACACATTCAAGGTCAAGCCTGAGGTACTCACTGAGGCAGAGAAGAAAGAATGGCTTGCAAAGAACACAGGCGTTTGCCTTGGCTCTGACGCTTTCTTCCCATTCGGCGACAACATCGAGAGAGCTAAAAAGAGCGGCGTGGCTTACATTGCCGAGCCAGGCGGATCTATCAGGGACGATCATGTTATCATGACTTGCAACAAATACAACATGGCAATGGCATTCACGGGAATAAGATTATTCCACCATTAATCTTTAAAATAAAGTCAAGAAGAGAAAAGGAGAAATTTAATTATGAAAAAGTTACTTGCTTCAATTATGGCACTGACAATGGTATTTGCAGTTACAGGCTGCTCAGAGTCAAGCGATTCAAGCAGTGAGTCAAAGGCTGAGGCTACAACAACTACCACAACTACGGCTGCATCTGCTGCTGAGTCTGAGACTGAAACAACAACTACAACTGCTGCACCTGAGGAGTCAGTTGCTGACACAACAACTTCTGCTGATGACACAACAAGCACAGCTGACGAGGCTACAGGCACATATGAGAATGACGTTTACACAAGTGATCTTTACTCATTCAAGATAGACTCAAAGAAGTGGGCAATGCAGGAGTCTGCTGGCGTTGACGTAATGTTCACATACGCTGACGCAGGCGATGATGTTGAGCTTGAGTCTGCTTCTATCAACGTTATCTCAATGTCAAACGAGCTGCTCAATGGTCTTACAGCAAGCGATTATGCTGATCAGATCAAGCAGACTTACGAGTCAATGGACGGCTACACTGTTACAAACGACAAGGAAGACAAGTTCGCAGGCAAGGACGCTTACATTGTTGACGTAACAGGCGAGATCGGCTCACAGAAGGTCCTGCTCAATCAGATAATCACTTCTGAGAACGGCAACCTTGTTGTTATCACATACGGTGCCAGCGAGGACGCTTACAGCAAGCTTTCTGACGAGTTCAAGACAGTTCTTGACAGTTTTGAGCTTAAGTAATATTTATACGAAGTAAATAAATGACGATACCGCACAGCAGACGTGTGCGGTATTGTTATAATTGGAAAACACAATGAGGAGGTCTGAAAATGGACATATTAGTTGTTGGCGGAGGCGGACGTGAACACGCTATCGTTATGAAGCTTGCGGAGTCTCCAAAGGTAGGCAAGCTTTACTGCACGCCTGGAAACGGCGGAATTTCACGCTATGCGGAATGTTTTGACGTTGCGGCAACGGATATCGAGGGCGTTGTGGCTCTGGCAAAGAAGCTTAAGGTGGACATGGTGGCTGTTGCCCCTGATGATCCACTGGTGCTTGGAATGGTAGACGCTTTGCAGGCAGAGGGCTTCAAGACGTTCGGTCCAAAGAAAAATGCGGCTATAATCGAGGGTTCAAAGGTCTTTTCTAAGGATCTTATGAAGAAATACAACATTCCTACGGCAAAATACGAGGTGTTCACAAACAGCGAGGACGCTATAAAATATGTCAAAGAACAGAACACATACCCTGCTGTTATAAAGGCTGACGGACTTGCACTTGGCAAGGGCGTTATTCTGGCGGAGAATGAGAAAGAGGCTGTGGAGGCTATCCACTCCATGATAGACGACAAGCAGTTCGGCGAGAGCAGCTCCACTATCGTTGTGGAGGAATATCTCACAGGTCCTGAGGTCTCAGTGCTTTCATTCACTGACGGCAAGACAGTTGTTCCTATGATCTCTTCAATGGATCACAAGAGAGCCCTTGACGGCGACAAGGGTCTGAACACCGGCGGAATGGGTACTGTTGCGCCTAACCCTTACTACACTGAGGACATTGCCAAGGAGTGCATGGAGAAGATATTCCTGCCGACTATCAATGCAATGAACGCTGAGGGCAGGACTTTTGAGGGCTGTTTGTATTTCGGGCTTATGCTCACCCCTAATGGTCCAAAGGTAATTGAATACAACTGCCGTTTCGGCGACCCTGAGACGCAGGTAGTTCTTCCTATGCTGGAGGGCGACCTGTGCGAGATATTCGAGGCTATCTATGAACACAGGCTGGCTGATGTTAAGATCGGCTGGAAGTCGGGTTACTG
>CALEJX010000072.1 GCA_937898375.1 uncultured Ruminococcus sp. | reverse complement strand
TTGGGTCATAGCCGTAGCCCCACTGATTTACTTCTTCTGTAGACTTGTCAGCCTGCTCGAACATGATCCTTGTAGGGTTGATGTTCCAGTGAATACCGTCCTCAGAGAAACCAGCATGGAGAGCCATGTTTCTTTCCTTATCGTCAACACGGAAAACGCCTGCGAACTTGCCCTCAAAAGGAACTACCGCACTGTTGAAGATAGAGTTTGATGTAGGAAGAAGATTTCTAGGAATGATAGGGTTTCTGTTATCTCTCCAGATAACTTCATTGCAGTCAGCCGGCTTGTCCTGCCAAGGCATGTTTGGGATAGCCTGTCCGTTGATTACTTTAACGCTCATGTTAAAATCCACCTTTCATAATATAAAAAATGATTACTTTTTATTTCTCCCCCGAATATATCTGCGAATTTATCCGCCGCTTATTCAAGGCGATATCATTCGGCTTACCATATCGGTAAAAACGCCGCTGTTATTATTAAAACACACTTTCAGAAAAATTTCAAGCCCCTATTTTCAATGAAAACGTTTAAAATTTGAATGTAAACGTATTCTTCTTAAATTTAACATTTTATTAACACTTTGCCTTGTTTCATATTTTTGCATTGCACTAAAAACTGCGGTCTGCCATGCCCACAAGCGCAGTTTGCGCCATGCAAAGTAAAAAATGAAATATCAGGCAGCATTTTGAATGTAAATTATAAAAGTTGCCCATAATGACTATATTAACATAAGTATATTCGTGCAAGTTTCTGATTTTTTGCAGGAATGATAAAAAGCGCTTACAAAAACAATGAAAAGGGTATACAATATAAGTAAGGATATCAGATATGTTCGGCAGAGTGCGACAGGCGTCGGGATTTGCCGAATTATTCTGTCTGGTAATATACTATTTTATAATTTATAATTTATAATTTACAAGTGGAGGACATTGGTATGAAATTAACAGAAATGTCTGCGGAGGAACTTGCCGCATTCAAGGCGGAAGTCCAGAAAGAATATGACGATTTCAAGGCTCAGGGACTTTCTCTGAACATGGCGAGAGGAAAGCCGTCTGCTGAACAGCTCGACCTGACAGAGGGTCTGCTCACAGCAGTAAAGAGCAATGATGACTGCTTCGCCGAGGACGGCACAGATTGCAGAAACTACGGCGGTCTTGACGGTCTGCCGGAGGCTAAGGCGCTTTTCGCACCAATGCTTGGCGTAACGCCTGATGAGCTTATCATCTGCGGCAACTCAAGCCTTAACATCATGTATGATACTATCGCAAAGTTCATGCTTTTTGGCACAGGCGATGGCGAGAAGCCTTGGAAAGACACAAAGGTAAAGTGGCTCTGCCCTGTTCCTGGATATGACAGACATTTTCTTATAACAGAAAAAATGGGCTTTGAAATGATAAACATTCCAATGGACAAGAACGGTCCTGACATGGATATGGTAGAGAAGCTCGTTGCTGAGGACGATACTATCAAAGGTATGTGGTGCGTTCCAATGTACGCTAACCCAACAGGCACAACATACTCTGACGAGGTAGTAAAGCGCCTTGCAGCTATGAAGACAAAGGCTAAGGACTTCAAGATATTCTGGGATAACGCATATTGTATCCACCACCTTTCTGATACGCCTGATACACTGCTCAACATTCTTGACGAGTGCAAAAAAGCAGGCAACCCTGACAGAGTTTATATGCTCGCTTCCACTTCAAAAGTAACATTCCCTGGCGCAGGAGTTGCGATGATAGCTTCATCTGAAAAGAACATCAAGTATCTCAAATCTATGATGACAGTTCAGACTATTGGCTATGACAAGATAAATCAGCTCCGCCACGTTAAGTTCTTCGGCACATATGAAAACCTTATGGAGCATATGAAGAAGCACAGGGCTATAATCGAGCCTAAGTTCAAGATAGTTCTTGACACTCTCGAAAAGGAGATAGCACCTCTCGGCATTGGAAGCTGGGAGAAGCCAAACGGCGGTTACTTTATAAGCTTCAACGCTCTTAACGGCTGTGCAAAGAGAATTTGCCAGCTTTGCAAAGAAGCAGGCGTAGTCCTCACAGGTGCAGGCGCAACATATCCATATGGAAAAGACCCTGACGATTCAAACATCAGAATTGCTCCTACATTCCCGCCTGAGAACGAGCTTAAGATAGCAGCAAATGTGTTTGCTACAGCAGTTAAGCTTGCAAGTGCAGAAAAACTTCTTGCAGAATAGTTTACTATCGTAAGATAACAATACTCTCTTATATGTAAAAAGCGGTGACCCCGAAAAATGGTCATCGCTTTTTTGTTTGCCTATAAAGCAAAAGCGGTATCGACCCCCGAAAAGGTCATACCGCCCGCTATGGTAAGGAAATTAAAGGCATCTTACGCACAATCCTTGTGCGGCGCTGCCTTAAAATAGAAATAAAGCTTATTCTTTTACAGCTCCCGAAACAAGTCCGCTGTAAATGTACTTTTGCAGAAAAAGGAATATAATAAGTGTCGGAATGATACAAATTACGATTCCCGCAAAAACTACCTCCCACTGTACGGAAGTGGCGTTCATAAGATTGTAAAGCACTGTTGAGATAACAACGTGGTCATCATCAGGCATATAAAGCTTCGGAGTGTAGAAGTCGTTATAGATACCAACGAACTTGATGATAAGCACTGTCGCTATGGCAGGCTTGAGATTAGGTAGAATAATGCTGAAATATACCCTCGGATAAGAAGCGCCGTCCATTATTGCGCTTTCGTCTAGTGAGTATGATATCTGTCCCAAGAACTGAATGAAGATATAGATAGAAATGATATCAGTACCGATATTCAGAATGATAGGCGCAAGTATCGACCTGTAAAGACCAAGCTTGTATACTATCTGAAACACTGTTACCTGCATTGTGATGTTAGGCAGAAGCGTTGCAATAAGAAACGCTGTCTTTACTGTCCTTGAAAAATAGGTGTTGAAACGCTGAACGACATAAGCCGTCATCGTGCCTGTTATGATAGAACCAACGCAGGATACAACAATGATTATAGCCGTGTTTTTGAACGCAAGAAGAATGTTCTGTGTAAAGAACGCCGTCTTGAAGTTTTCCCACTGGGGCACTTCAGGAAGTGTGAACACCGTGGTGTTTGAAAGCTCCTTGTAAGTTTTCAGCGAACCTATAAGCACAACGAGTATAGGCACTATTACCACCAAACAACAGAGTATAAGAAAAGCATACTTGAAAATATTCAGTATCTTTGACCCGATATAAAGGGGCTTTGAGTCTTTGTTTTCATTCTGTGCCATTATCTCGCAGCCCCCTTTCTGCTCCTTTTGCTCTCCTTAGGGGTACCGTCGTCCTCACGGAAGAAGTATTTCTGTATAAACGTTACAATGATAGTTATGATAAGCAGTATGATACCCATTGCCGAAGCAAGGCCCACCTTTTTCAGCGAGAACGCCGTGTTGATAGTCTTGATAACGAATGTTGTTGTACCCATCATACCCTTTGTTGTGATATATGGTATCTCGAATACTGAGATTGCGCCCTTTACAGCAAGGATAAGCTGCAATGAGATAATAGGCTTTATGCCGGGGAATACGATATATCTGAAATTCTGCCATGGGTTAGCGCCGTCAAGGTTAGCAGCCTCGTAAAGGTCAGGACTTATAGACTGGATAGCGCCTATGTACATGATGATATCAAAGCCTATGTATTTCCATATGGAAATGAACACCAGACAGCAGTTTGCAAGAAATGGTCTGTCAACATCAAACCACAGTACAGGGTCAAGACCAAGAGCGGTAAGAATGGTGTTGAGAGTTCCGTCAGGGGTAAGACCATTCTGACCCTTGAGGAAAAATCTCTGGAATATGATAGACACCGCAACGCCGTTCATAAGATAAGGGAAGAAAAGTATTCCCTTAAAAAGTCCCTTTGCTCTTATTTTTGAACAAAGTATCGACGCCAGCAGCAGCGCAAGCGCTTGCTGAATAAACGAGCCTACCAGATAATAAAGGCTGTTCTTGAAAGTTTCAAGATAGTCCTTGTCAGTAAATATCGTTACATAATTTGAAACGCCTGCAAATGTAGGGTTTGTGCCGTATGGGTCTCTGTTCTGAAAGCTGAATATGACCATATCCAGAGCAGGGATAAAGGTAAACACTACAAGCAGGACTATCGGCAGTGCAAGAAACAATATGGAAGTATAGAATTTTTTACCCGCATAAGTTTTCGACCACTGTGCAATGCTTTTTTTGTTGCCGTTTTGCATTTTGGGTCCTCCTGAACACAATTATCAGGCACAGGAACAATACCTGTACCTGATAAGGGAATTATCTTAAGTCTTAGCCGAGAACTTTATCTCTTGCAGCAGCCCACTTCTTGTTTACGTCAGCGATGATCTCGTTGAAACCATCGTCACCCTTGCCTGCAAATGCTGCCTCAGCAAGCTTTATCTTGAAGTTGTCCTCATCGCCCTGCCATACGCCGACGCCTGACTCCTTGTCGATCTCGTCGAACTTACCAACGAGGTCATCCGGAGCGACAGCCTTCTCAAAGAACACAGCGTCCTTGAAGCCTGACAGTGTGCTTGGGAGTTCCTTGTTCTGAACTGTTGATATCATACCCTCCTGATCAGAGAAGCCTGAGTCAGAGATGAACCACTTAACATATGCCTTTGCAAGATCCTGATTCTTAGAATTTGTGCTTACGCCGATAGTGTAGTCAGGACCCTCTTCTGCGTATACCTTTCCGTCAGCCGCAGTGATAGGAACTGGCATATAACCGATATCGTCAGGGTTCTCAGCCTTTTCCATGAACTGTGAAACCGCCCATGAACCCATTACCATTGTCGCTATCTTGCCCTCGCCGAACCATACCTTTGATGACTCCCACTCTGTATTAGCATGGTCTTCTTCAAGAAGGTCAGGCTTTGAGAACAGGTCATACATCAGCTTGTATACTTCATAGTAGCCGTTGCCCTCTGCAAAGAGGTCGCTCTTGTCCTCAAGAAGCTTGTTTTCAGCGTCAGCACCGCCTGCTGCTGAAAGAACAAGGTTCTGCCACTGACCGATAGTCCAGCTTGCGTCCTTGAAGTTTGTGTAGTAAGGGATAGCGTCTGTGTTATCCTTGATGAGCTGAAGATCTGCAAGGAATTCGTCAGGTGTCTTAGGTGTCTCTGTGATACCAGCCTGCTCCCATATCTTCTTGTTGTAGAGAACGCCTGTAGCTGTTCCGCCTACTGCAAGACCGTAAACATTGCCGTCGGCTGTCATCTTCTTATCTGACCAACGATATGTGTCCTTGAACTCGTCATATGTTCCGAGGGATACGAAATATGTAGGAAGATCCTCAAGCTTAAGGCTTGAAGGGATACAAAGAACGTCACCATAATCATCTGTACCCATTCTTGTTGCCACGTCTGTATCGTAGTCCTTGTATGCTGTGTATTCAACTGTGCAGTTGTAAGCTTCCTCAAACTTGTCTGTGAGAGCGTCTAGCTTGCCGTCCTCTTTTCTGTCAGTTCTGTTTGTAAGAACTTCCAGCTTTGCACCCTTTGCGTCAAATGCGTCTGTGATATCAGCCTGTGATACCTCAGGTGTTACAGCCTTGCTGCTTGAATCCGCCTCGCTTCCGCAGCCTGTGAACGCACTCATTGTTCCCATTGACAAAACCAATGCCATTGCACCGGCACATATCTTCTTTGCTTTCATACTTGATAACCTCCGAATCAACTTAATTTTATTAAGTAAATTAATTTGTCTTTAGCGACAATATTAAGTATACATTCTAAATAATATTAAGTCAATATCTTTTTAGAAATTAATATCTTTTTAGCCGCAATTTCGTGAACAAATCTAAATCAGAGGTCTTAAATTAAGCAAAATGCACAAAAAAGCGGCGACAGCCTTAACAAAGACTGTCGCCTAAATCAGACAACCGACAAGACCAACAGGGTCATGCCGCAAACAATAGAAAATCATAGATTAGAAAGGTGCACTTAATAAGTACAGGTATATTATAACTTAAAATTACTTCTTTGTCAATAGCAAAATAAAAAAAGATTAGCAAACACAAAGCTAATCTTTTTGTTATATTCGCTGATAAAAGCCTTATATTCTCTTTACAGAGTTCTTTATAACGAGATCGCCCTCGATAGTTCTTATCCTTGGCTTGCTGTCAGGCTCTCCCATTCTGCCTATAAGGGTCATGACCGCAAGATCCGCCATATAATCGGCGTCAACGTTTATGGTGGTGATAGTAGGGTCGGAAACGTCCGATATCAAATAGTTATCATATCCCACAATGGAAATATCCTCAGGAATATTATAGCCCATTCCCCTGAGCTGTCTTATTGCACGGTAAGCCGCCTCGTCGCAGTTGCAAACAAAAGCCGTCGGCATATCGTCCTCGGGAAAAGTCATAGTGATAAAATCACGCTTGTCACGGTCATCGATACGCCACTTTTCGTTTATCTCATAACCATGCTCTATCATAGCTTTTACATAGCCCATGTATCTGTCAAAAATACTTGTTGTGGCAAATTTATTTCCTATGTAGCCTATCTTCTTGTGACCCATTTTTATAAGATAAGAAGCCAGCTTGTAACCTCCGCTGTAACCATTTGTTACAACAGCGTCAAGCTCCAAAGACGGCACATAGTAATCAAGCAGCACAAGGCTTTTAACATTATCATTAAGAAGCTTTGCATACTCCTCCGATAGCTGTCCTAACGATATAAGCGCAGACACCTGCTTGTCCTCGATACAATGCGGGAGCATGAGCCTGTCCTCGTCCTCCTGATCGAGATTTTCCATTATGCAGTACATATTCTCTTTCTTGAACCTTGTTACAAGCGAATTGTAAAGCGCCCAATAAAAAGAGCCGTTTGGATTTATGAATTTTGACGGGATAAGCACGCCAATAGTATTGCCTGCCCTGTTCTGAGCGCTTTTCACGCCCACATAGCCCATTTCGTCAGCGACCTGCTTTATCTTCTCTCTGAGAGCGTCGCTCACTCCGCTTTTTCCTGCAAGAGCTTTCGACACAGTGACATTGCTTGTGTCACAGGCTTTGGCTATATCTATAAGTGTAACCGCTTTCTTCAAAATTCTCACCGCTTTTTCTACTTAATGAACGCATTAAAATAAACTTTGATAACGTTCTCTTTTAATTATATCATTTTATGACATAAAGTCAATAGAATATTGCAAAATCTCACATTTGAACAAAAACACAATGCAAAATCAGTTGATAATGCTCTCAACAGGGGCGTTATCCCTCTCTCTCTGAAGCCTTTTGCGCTCAATGAGCTTTCTTATTATGGTGCAGATGAGCAGAGCCGCCAATATGACAGCCACGCCTATTATAGGATAAAATCTCCACATATATTCCTTATCCATGCTCTGCAAAGACTCGTCTACAGCCGAGTTGCTAAGCTTGTCCTGTATCCTCTTGATAAGATATCCACCCGCTTTAAGAAAAGATATCATTCCCCCAAGGCTCAGTATAAAGGAAACTATATATTTCTTGAAAAACGCAAACAATATTCCTGCGAACATAGCAACGATACCTGCCGCCATTGCCCACAATACCCACCTTGGCGGAACAGGCTCTATATACTTGCCCATAATGCCAACAATAGTCACGCCGCCGTAGAAAAATCCCGAATACGCAAACGGCACTATCATAAGAAGCTTCAAAATAAGATAATAAACAGGCTCGCCGTTTGGCTTTGTGCGTTTCGCCTTTTTCATCATTTTTTTCGCCGAGCGGCTCTGCCTTTCTCTGGCTTCCTCATGCTCTCTCTGCTCTTCAAGCTCCGCTTCTTTTCTGAGCCTGTCCTGCTTTTCTTTCTGTGCTTTAAGTCTGTCCTTTTTTGACATAATGTACCTCTTTTATGTATTAAAATATTATTGTATCATAGTGTTCTCATCAGGTATTCTATTATATCATAGTATGCCACGAAATTCAACACATACAAATGAAATTTTCTTCCTTTGCGCTGTTAAGCAGGCAGAATAAAATTGAAAAAGGCTTTCCAAGACAAATAATACTTATGCCGACAGCTGAATTAAATTTCTCAGTAGGTCAACAATAAAAGCGAAAAGAAAAACAGAAAGGAACGTGAAAAAATGTCGTCATTTTTCAAAAAAACAGCCTGCGTCACAGGGATAATACTGTTGGGGCTGTTTGGTCTTATAGGGTTTTATTCCACCACACTCCCCGACTTCTACCTTGTTTCAAGGGGCAGCGAGCTTAGCGTGAATTCATTTTTCACCATATCCGCAAAGCCCTGCGAAAGCAAGGTGACAGTAGCGGTGTCGGACGGATCGTCAGGAGCGTCACGATACACAAAAAATATGCTCATGCTTTTCGGAGCAGTGCCCGTCAAGGAGGTTGAATCAAAAACCGTGGAAAGACCAATGCTTTATCCCTGCGGACAGCCATTTGGCATAAAGCTACTCACAGAGGGCGTAATGGTAGTTGATCTGCAAAAAGTGGATTCTTCAAGTCCTGCCAAAGATTGCGGTATCAAAGAGGGAGACGTTATAGTATCTATCGACGGAGAAAAAGTCAAAAGCAATGCAGACGTTGCAAAGATAATAAGAAGCTCAAACGGCGAAGCCTGCTCGGTGCGCATAAAGCGTGGCAGCAACGACCTGACCTTCAAGCTCTGCCCACGCCTAGAGGACGGCAGCTACAAAGCAGGAATGTGGGTGCGTGACTCCTCCGCAGGCATAGGCACTCTCACATTTTATGACCCTGAAAACGGCACGTTCGGCGGCCTTGGTCACCCCGTATGCGACGCAGACACAAAAGAGCCGCTCCCACTCTCCGCAGGCACAGTTGGCGAAATAAACCTCACAGGCTTTAACAAGTCACGCTCAGGCTGCCCCGGACAGCTTCTAGGCGAGTTTGCAAACTCCGCCTCCACAGGCGATATCCTGAAAAACTGCGAAAGCGGCGTGTTTGGCACGCTGAATGCAAACCCCTGCCCGAATACAAAAGAGCTTCCTCTTGGCTTCCGTCAGGAGATACACACAGGCAAAGCAAAAATACTCTCCTCTATCGACAATGACGGAGCAAAAGAGTACGAGATATCTATCGAGCAGATAAATCTCTCAGATTCCGCCGAACATGACCTTGTTATCAAAATAACCGACAAGGCGCTTCTTGAAAAAACAGGGGGCATTTTGCAGGGCATGAGCGGCTCGCCTATCATTCAGGACGGCAGACTTGTGGGTGCAGTGACCCACGTTTTCATCGAAGACACCGCCAAAGGCTACGGAATCTTCGCCGACGAGATGTATTCAAAGACCTCCGACCTTGCTGAAAGCGCTGTAGAAAACGCAGGTTAGCGACCTTTGCCGACTGCTGTCGATTTATGGAAAAGCATTGTGCAGTGAAAAATATCGTTCATAGTCGAATAATGATTAATTATCTTGTATCGTCATATTCTAACGCTATTATTTGTACACTTTGCATTAATTAGTCGATAATTTGTTGACGATTTTTCTAAAAAACTATTGCATTTAACAAATAAATGTGTTATCATTTATCTTGTGAAAGGGAGTTAAAACAAACACTCTCAAACAAAAATGACAGATTATACGACGGAGGAAATGACAATGACAAACAAAATCAAAATTCTTATCGGAGACGATTCGGCACAGTATGGCGTAGCGTGTGCGTCCTCACTGAGAGCAATGGGCTTTTTCGTGATAACACGTCCCAAGGACGGACTTACTATCTATGACGCTATCAAAAACGAACAGCCAGACGTTGTTATCGCAGACGCAGTAATGCCAAGCCTTGACGCTATCGAGCTTATCAGAAAGATACAGAACTCGTCCTATCAGAAGCCGCTTTTTATAATCACAAGCGCCTATGAGAACTCATTTATAGAAACACAGGTCATGAATGCAGGCGCATCATATTTCATGCTCAAACCATTTGACATAAAGATACTTGGCGAGAGGATAAAGTCCATGCTGGATATCGACACCGATATATCCTCCGACTCAAACTATATGAAAAACAAGCAGAGCATAAACCTTGAAATAATCGTCACCGATATCATTCATCAGATAGGCGTTCCAGCCCACATCAAGGGCTATCACTATCTCAGAGAAGCTATCATACAGTCCGTGAACGATAAGGAAATGCTTGAAAGCGTTACAAAGCTATTATATCCTGCGGTGGCAAAAAAATTCGCAACTACGCCCTCCAGAGTGGAAAGAGCCATACGCCATGCCATTGAGATAGCATGGGACAGAGGCGATATCGACACCCTCAACAGCTTCTTCGGCTACACCATAAACACAGGCAAGGGCAAGCCCACTAACAGCGAATTTATCGCACTTATCGCAGACAAAATAAGCCTTAAATTCAAAACCACCATGGCGGTCTAGGGGTCATAAGTCATATATACAAAAAAAGCAGAACGCATTTTCACGTTCTGCTCTTTTGTTACTTGTTGATAAATGTAGGGGCGACCTTGGGTCGCCCGTGT
>CALEJX010000071.1 GCA_937898375.1 uncultured Ruminococcus sp. | reverse complement strand
AGGCAAACTAAGAGACGAATCACCGCTCTTTGACACCGCCGCAGATTTTGAGCCGTTCACAGTGTTGTCTTTCAATGAAGCCTTGCTGTGAGAACTTACGCTTATACCGCTCTTACCTGAGCCGCTTATTTTGTTTGAATTTACGCTAACAGAACTGTTGTAATTTGACACACAAACGCCGTTCTGCTTGCTGTTTGATATCTTATTTGAGCTTAAAGCCACACTGCCGCAGTGATCTGTCACAAGCACGCCGTGCTTTCCTGCTCCTGAAACAGTGTTTGAAGCCGCCTTGCCTGAAGCGTTCTTGCTGAACACGATACCATGACTCACAGCTTTTTTCACTTCATTGCCTGAACACTCACCCTTTGAGCCGTTATAAATAAGGATACCCGTGTCCCCTGCCTTTGAAATGCTGTTGGACTTTATCACAGCGGAGGAATTTGCAGACACTGCAACGCCATGCTTTTTAGCCGAATTTACGCTATTTGAGCTTACAACATTGTTCTCAGAGCCGTTGTAGATATTTATGCCGTTCATGCCAACGTTCTCTATGGTATTGTTCTCTATGGTGTTCCCCGAACTGTCAGTAACAGAAGCGCCGTTTCTGGCTGAACCTGAGATAAAGTTATCTGTTATCTTTATGCCGTTGCACTCGTTGAGGTTTATACCGTTTTTCTCTTTGTAATTAACGCCGTCCTGCTTTGTAACAAGTATGTTTGACTCGATACTGCAATTTTCAGCGTCATTTAGCGTGATAGTTGTTCCATTGCTCTCGATTCGGTTTTCGACTATCTTCACCCCTGCCACACAATAGTTATAGTCAGGGATAACGCCGTTGTCCTTTATCTCATATCCTGTCAGTCGTATGCCGCTTGTAAGACCATATTCGTCATCGCCGCTGACAGAGATAGTGTTTGAAGATATGACCGAGTTTGCGTCATCGTCAATGCCGTCAACAAGCTCTTCCATTGACTTTACCACAGGAGGATTGAAGTTGTTATTAGGCAGGCTTGACATTGCCTTGAACTCGATACCGCTTGCGCAGTTTGTGATAGTGTTGTTGGTTATGGTACAATTTTTGTAATTGTACATTATAATCGCCATATCATCGAGGTTTTCAAAAACATTGCCCTCGATAACAATATCTGTATAATAGATACCAAGAGTAGCGGAATGTGAGCCAAGACCTCTGCAAATGCCTGAGAAAAGGTTATTTTTTATGACCACATTTTCGCATGAGGTATCATCAAAAGGTGCATAGCCTGCAAAAACCCTGCTGTTGTTCATGCAATCAAGCTGGATAGCTTCCTTTTTTCTGTATCCTGTGTATCCTGTGAAAGTACAACCCTCTATGGTAACATCAGCCGCACCGCCAATCTCCACATGATGACCGTTCTCGTTGTTTTTGACGTGCATATCTTTCAGCAGAATATTTCTGCAATGTGCAAATCTGATATTTGAAAAATCTGCGGCGTTAGGCCACTGATCTGTGTTTCCGTTCCATATACCGCCCTCAACGATAACGTTTTTCACCCCCTCATAGCCGCCTATACCATTATTGTCGCACATAAGCATAGGTCCACGGGAAACGCATCTTTTTATCTCAACGCCCTCATCGCAGTATATCCATGTGTCGCTGTATACCACAAGGGCTGAGGAAAGCAGATATGTTCCCTTTGGTATCACAACTTTTGTGAAAACGCCTTGCTGGGAATTTTCCTGAGCAGTGTCAAGCGCTTGCTGTATCTGCTTTTCCGTCATGGCGTTTCCGGTGTTGTCTGCACCGAAATCATCAACCACGTTATAGGTGACAGTTTTCATGCTGTCTGTATCGAAATACGCACCTGTCACAGCCGTATCAGATGCTTCTGCCGCCGCTGTTACCGCCGTCGAGAAGCCCTCCGGTATCACTGTGATAACAAGCAATAGCGTTGTCACAAGTGCCGCTATCCGTCTGAAAACGTTTTTTTCGCTGATGATTCTGTTGTCTTTAGTGTTCATTCTGATGTATTCTCCTTAAAATTCGGCTATATTTTTCTTGCCGCTGACAATTGTTCGTACAAGTAGTATTATAAACCATTTATAAGTATCTGTCAACAAACTCTAAATATTTCGTGAACACTGCACAAATTTGGCTGTGTATTTTTGGCATACAAAAAAAGCTCCCCTAACGCATAATCGTCAAGAGAGCTTTTAAAACAAAATATTTTACTGCACTGCCACGTTTTCGCCCATGATAGATCTGATAGCGTGGACACGGCACACTTCGGCGCACTTTCCGCAGTTTGTACACTTTTCATAGTCGATAACAGCGTGGTTGTTCTGCACTGTAACAGCGCCTGACGGACAGTTTTTCTCGCACAGCTTACAGCCTATACAGCCGTTAGGGCAAACGGACCTTGTCACTCTGCCCACATCTCTTGATGAACAGCAGATATCCACAGCCTGTGAGATCCTTCTCACTGCGATAAGACCATTTGGACAAGCTTTTGCACAAAGCCCACAGCCCATGCACTTTGCCTTGTCGATAACAGCAATGCCGTCAACGATAGATATCGCACCCTGAGAGCAGACCTTGATACAATCGCCGTAGCCTAAACAGCCGCTTGTGCAAAGCTTGCTTCCGTCATAAAATCTGTTGCACGCCGCACAGCTTTGAACGCCGTCAAAATCGTATTTATGCGGCGTATGTGAGCAGTCGCCCGAACAGCGCACGAAAGCCACCTGCGGCTCTGCTGCGGTCACTTCAACGCCCATTATCTCGGCTATCTTCTTTGCGGCGGCTTCTCCGCCAGGACGGCAAAGGTTACATTCAGCACCCTTGTTCACGATAGCGTCGGCATAGTCTGCACAGCCCGAAAAGCCGCAAGCGCCACAGTTTGCCTGCGGAAGCGCTTCTGCGATAGTGTCAACACGCTCATCCACCTCAACGGCGAAAACCTTTGAAGCCACAGTCAGCAGAACGCCTGCCAATATGCCCAAGGCGGCAAATATAGCCAAAGGGATCAAATATTCCATATCATTCTCCTCCTATATTATTCCAGAAAAGCCCATAAAGCTCAGCGAAACGATAGACGCTGCTATGAGCGTTGCAGGAACTCCCTTGAAAGTTTCTGGAAAGTCGCAATTTTCTATCCTTGCTCTCACTCCGCTGAAAAGCAGGAGGGCAAGTGTGAATGCAAGTCCTGTTCCAAGTGCGTTTGTGAGGGACTGGAGGAAGTTATAGCCGTTGTCGATATTTCCGATCGTTACGCCAAGCACGGCGCAGTTAGTCGTGATAAGAGGCAGATAAACGCCAAGCGCCTTATAGAGCGGCGGCATCATCTTTTTCATGACTATCTCCACAAGCTGAACGAACATTGCTATAACAAGTATGAACGCCACTGTTTTGAGATACTCTATGCCGAAATGCTCAAGAAGTCTGTATACAGGATATGTGATAGCTGTTGCGCATATCATAACGAATATTACAGCTGCGCCCATTCCCACAGATGACTTCATTTGCTTTGATACGCCAAGGAAAGGGCATATTCCCATGAACTGAGAAAGCACAACGTTATTTACGAACACACAGCCGATAAGTATAAGTATGTAGCTCATTTTTATGTCTCCTCATTCTCTGTTCTGCACTGACCCTTGCACAAAGCCGCATTAGGGCAGCATGAGCAGGATATCTCCTTAGGCGGTTTTTGGTTAGCTATCTTGTTTACAAGTGCGATAAGACAGCCAAGCACGAAAAATCCGCCTGCCGGCATGATGAACACTGTCATAGGGTTGTCGCACAGGAAAGGTATCTTGAAACCGAACCATGAGCCTGTTCCAAGTATCTCTCTTATAGAACCCATTGTGAAAAGTGAAAGTGTAAAGCCAAGACCCATTCCAAGTCCGTCAAGTATAGACGGGAATATCTTGTTCTTGCTGGCAAAAGCCTCCGCTCTGCCAAGGATTATACAGTTTACCGTGATAAGCGACAGGAACACGCCAAGGGCGCTGTAAAGCTCAGGTATATAGCCTTTCATAAGAAACTCGATAAGAGTAACGAAGCCTGCGATTATTACGATAAAGCAAGGCAGTCTTACAGCCTTTGGGATAACGTTTTTCAAAAGGGATATAACAAAGTTTGAGCAGACAAGCACGAACGTTGTGGCAAGTCCCATTCCGATACCGTTTTTAGCCATTGTTGTGACCGCAAGGGTCGGACACATACCAAGAAGCGTAACAAGTGTCGGGTTTTGCTTTATGATACCCTTTGTAAATTCATACAGATTAGAATTTTTCTCAGCCATTGAGTATCTCCTCCTTATGCTCGTCAAAAAGCTTCACAGCCTTTTTGCACGCAGATTTCATTCCCTTTGAAGAATAGGTAGCGGCGGTAACATTGTCGATAGAATTTTCATCAGTGTCAACACCAAAGCCCTTGAACTTTGAAAGGAAGCTTTCGTCCTGCACCTTTGTGCCAAGACCCGGAGTTTCGCCTATGGAGAGAAATTCTATCCCCTCGATAGTTCCCTCGCTGTTTATTCCGATAAGCAGGTGAAGCCCGCCCTTTGAATAGCCGTCCTCAGTTATCTCGATAACGCATCTGCCGTTATCCTTGTCTGTGATAATGGAGTTCACGCCCTCTGTATCGAATGTGACAGGGGTCTTGCTGTCCCCCTCGCCGTCAAGCATTATCTCGTAATCGCCCTTGCCGAATATCTCCTCACAGCCCTTTTTCATATCGTCTGTAAGAACGCCGGTATTGTCAACATATGTTGCATTATAAGCAAGCACCAAAAGTCCGCTGACAACTATACATATTATAGTCAGCACCAATGGAGGCATTATTTTATCTTTCATTCAGACTTCGCCTCCTTTTTCTTTGTTATAGCCCCTAAAGGCTTTGTTTTTGTTATCA
>CALEJX010000070.1 GCA_937898375.1 uncultured Ruminococcus sp. | reverse complement strand
CATATGCCGCCCATGATGTTACCTTGCCCGTTGCAAAGCATACGCCCTTTTTCATGCCGCTTGAAATGTTGTCGCTTGCCCTTGTGAAAAGTCCGCCGATAACGAACTGATAAGGGTCGGTGAGTGCGCTTCCAAGGCCCTCTGCGGTGAATTTAAGCATGGAAATAACATGATAGCGTTCAGTGCCGTTTTTGCACATTGCACGAAGCCAGAAACTTCCGTCGCCCTTTGCTTTCACCTTTACGCCGTCCGCAGTTACCTCGCACTCTGCGAGATTAGATGTTATGCCCTTTTCGTTTGTTACCCTGAACTCCATATTCTCAGCGTAGTCTGAATTTTCAGGGAGAGCCTTGTATTTCACCATTATCTCAGGGTTTTCACTGTCAAGAGTGAGCGTATCAGCATAAAGCTCTATCTTTCTAACAGGTATCTCGTCTGTTCTTCCGCACTCAGTAGGAGCAAATGTCACATTTTCAAGTGATGATGTGCCGCTGTCATATTCTGCCTTAACAGCATTAAGCGTAACAACACAGTCAGGCAGACCCTTTGATGTAAGAGTTACCTTTATCTCACCTGTCTTGTCAATTGAGCCGATAACAGCAAGCATTTTTCCTGAGAAAAGCCTGCGTGACGTGCCTTTGTACTGGTCATAGTCTGTGCTGTCGCCGTTGTCAAGACCCATAAGCCTTGCCGCACCCTCAACTCTAACGTTCACACGATTGTTTGCATTTGCGCAGAAAGTGCCGTCTTTGTCAAATGCGGATATCTCAATATAAACAAGGTCACTGCCGTCTGCAAGTATCTCCCTCTTGTCAGCAACAGCTTCTATTCTAACAGCGTCCCCGAATGAACGCTGTATATCCTCTGCGATAACATTTCCGTTCTCGTCATATGCAACGGCTTTAAGCTCGCCCTTTTCATATGGTATGATATAATTCGCCATAAGCTCCTTGCCGTGCTTGTGGTCGATGTCAAACGCACCCATTGAAACGCCGTCCTTGAAAAGCTCAACTTTCGGAGCATTTGAGCAAACTCTCACGTCACAAGGAAGTCCGTCGCTGAAATCCCAGTATGGGAAAATATGCACGAACGGGTCAGCCTTATAGTCCGTCCATTCCGCACGGAAAACATATGCGCTGTCTTTTGCAAAGCCTGCTGTGTCGAACTGACCAAAGTAGGAATTTTTCGTGCTGTACGGAGTAGGCTCGCCAATGTAGTCAAAGCCTGTCCAAATGAACTGACCTGCACAGTATCCAGCGTCACGGTCAGGGATAATGCAAGCCTCCGTATTCTTTGCACCCCAGCCTGTGCAGCTGTTGCCCAAAGACGAACACTGCTCGTCATCATCAGTAAGCAACGTTTCAGACAGAGGGAAATGATAAATTCCACGGCTCTGAACAACAGAAGCCGTTTCGCTTCCGTATATTACCCAATCAGGGTGAGCGGCGTGGTGTTCGTCATAAAGTCTTTCGCCGTAGTTATAGCCTGCAAGCTTGAGGATATCGGCGCATTTCTGACCATTCTCCCACTGCATATAGTTAGAGCCGAAAGTCACATAGCCGTTGCCCTCAGGGTCATGGAGCTTAACAAGCCTTTTGAGCCAAGCCGTTACCTCCTGACCTCTCTCGTCAGCGTGTGTGTCAAATATCTCATTTCCCACGCTCCAGCCTATGATAGAAGGGCGGTTTCTGTCACGGCGCACCCATGATGCAACGTCCTTCTCTACCCACTCGTCAAAAAATCTTGCATAGTCATAGTCCGTCTTTGACCTCTCCCACATATCAAAGCCCTCAGAGAGAATGAGCATACCTGTCTCGTCGGCGATATCCATAAACTCCTCCGCAGGCATATTGTGGGAAGTCCTGATAGCGTTAATGCCCATTTTGCGGAGCTTTTTAAATCTTCTCCTTATAGCCGCAGGGTTAGAAACTGCGCCAAGACAGCCGTTGTCATGATGTTCGCATGAGCCGTGAAGCTTAACGTGTCTGCCATTGAGATAAAAACCGCTGTCGCACTTGAATTTTATAGTCCTGAAGCCGAATTTTTGACTAACACGCTGTACACAGCCGCCGTCCACAAGAATTTCCGACACCATGGTGTAGAGCATAGGGGATGTTATATCCCAAAGCTCAGGGTCTTTCACTGTCATGGTCTGAGCGGTGAGAGAATAGCTCACGCCCTCTACCCTGACAGCCTCAGGTATGCAGGAAATATCCGCCGCACAAGCGTCGGACTCATAGCTTGCAACTTCTTTGCCGTCCTTGTCGAGAATAGTATTTTTTATACGTATTCCACCAAGAGGAGTACCCACAGGACGAAGCATTTCAGCGTTGACAGTTACAAGCCAGCCGTCCTCGTCTTTTGCCGCCTTGATGTAAATGCCGTCATTACCGAAGCGTATCTCAGGGCTTTCACAAAGCCAAACCTTTCTGAAAATGCCCGCTCCCGAATACCACCTGGAGTTTGGAGAGTGATGATCCACACGAACAGTAACAACGTTCTCACCGTCCTTAACAAGGTCAGTGATATCGAACATAAACGCCGAGTAGCCGTATTTCCACTCTCCAGCCAAAGCGCCATTTACATACACCTTGCTGTCCATGTAAACTCCGTCAAAACGGATAAAAGTGCGTATGCCCTCTTTCTTTTTGTAGGAAAAAGTCTTTCTGTACCAGCCTGTAGAAGTTTCATACAGGTCATTAGTATCATAAATAAGCCAATCGTGAGGAACGTCCACAGGCTTGAAAGCAAAGTCCTCTGAGTAGTCAGAGCCGAAAGCCGCCTTGTAAAATTCCCAATCGTTGCAAAAAAGCTTTCTGTTTGAGTATGTTTCGCAGATATCCATAAAAAACTCCTTTATACTTTATTTATCTCAATGTGAAAATGTGCGTTTATCAAAGGCTTTTCAAGCTGATATTTCTCCGCAAGCCTTGGTCCGCATGAGTTCGAGCCGACCCCTGCCATTGCATAGTCAACGCAGATAACATTGCTCTCGCACCTTTCAAGCTCATAGTTATGTGCCTTTGCCGCAAGCTCCTCCTGCGTAAATTGAGAAGCGTTGAATGAAAATTCCTCCCCTGCGGTAAACTTCACACTTGTGTCCTCACTTCTCACAGTGAGATACCTGCACCCATAGTGTGAAGAGTTTTCCTGCGGTCTTATATAATCCTCGTGCATATCCCCGATATCAGCCGCAAATCTGCCCATATAGCAAGCCTGATGCTTGTCAATGTAGCTTTCTGTCGGTCCATATCCGAAATATTCCGCCCTTGAAAAATCTTTTGGCATGAAAAGCCTTATGCCAAACCTTGGAAGCATATCTATCTTGTTTGAAAACTCCGCTTCGCATTTTATGTCAAGTCCGCTGCCGTCAATAACATAGACAGCTTTCAGCCTGCAAAACGGCTGCTGTATAGACCAGCCGAAAGATTGTTTGACGCTTATCTCCGCTCTATCCTCGCTCACTGAAAGCTCACAGCCGTAGCTTTTCACATCAAAGTCATTAAGGTGTACCTTATACCAGTTGTGTTTCATAACGTCATTGTCCGTAGGCGCACGGAAGAAGTTATACTGCAAAGGTCTGTCAAGAAGCTCTCTGCCGCCGAATTTTACCGAAACGAACGCCGACTTACGCTTATCAAAGTGGTAAACAACATCGCCCACTGTCACAGTGATATCAAGAGGCGTTTCCTCAGCCTTAACATCGGCTTTCACCTCAGCGACCTTGCAAGCCTTGCCCTTTGCTATCCTAAGCTGATCGAAGCACACCTCATAGCCTTTTTCGCAATAGTCAGTGTCCTCCTTGGCGGTGAAAATAAACCTTATGAAAGCTTCATTTTCATACTCCTCCACATTATTGGAAACATTCACCACAGTGCTCCCCATAGGCTCGATATCAAAATCCACTCTGCCGATATGGATAATGCCGTTTTTGTCCGTTATCTCATAGCGGCAATCGAGTATATCCCCTGCGTTCACAAACTCGAGAGTGCTTGAAAAAACAAAGCTTTCCTCGCTTTTCCCTTTTGTGACACGCACAGGTCTGTATACCTGCTTTACCTCAAGAAGCCCTGTGTGGGGCGTTCTGTCAGGATAAACAAGCCCGTCCATGCAGAAATTGCCGTCATTGTGCTTTTCCCCGAAATCTCCGCCGTAGCCGTATTTTATCTTGCCGTCAGAAGTCTTTCCTATAGGCACAGAATGGTCGCACCACTCCCACACAAAGCCGCCGCAAAAGCGCTCGTTGGAATAGAACACATTGTGATAATCCTCCAGATCACCCGGACCATTTCCCATGGCGTGGCAATATTCACACAGAACAAGCGGTCTGTTCTCATCAGGCTTTTCAAGATAGCCTTTTAGCCCGTTTAAATCCCAATACATACCCGAAACCACATCAAGCACGCTGTCGGAAGTTCCGTCAAGGCAGTGCGTGCTTTCATAATGCACAAGCCTTGTATCATCAAGCTTCTTTATAAGCTCAGCCTCATCAAGCATATTTTTGCCGTAGCCGCTCTCATTGCCAAGCGACCAAAACACAACGCAAGGGCGGTTTATATCACGCTTCACAAGACATTCCGCACGGTCTTTTATGGCACTACCAAACCTCTCATCGCAAGCAAGCATCGCAATGCCCTTGTAGTCTGAATAGTCCCACTTGTAGTCATAATAGACCTCCACACAGCCGTGTGACTCCAAATCTGCTTCATCAATAACATAAAGCCCCAGCCTGTCGCAAAGCTGATAAAACACAGGCGAGTTAGGATAATGCGACGCTCTAACAGCGTTTATGTTGTGCTTTTTCATAAGCACAAGGTCAGCTTTCATTTGCTCATAGGAAGCATAATATCCCGTGTCAGGATAGCTGTCATGACGATTTACGCCCTTGAACTTCACAGCCCTGCCGTTTATCTTAACAACGCCCTTATCCACCTTTACATCTCTGAAACCCACTTCCTCGCCGATAACTTCCTCGCCTGCATTGATAGTAAGCCTGTAAAGATACGGCGTTTCAGCACTCCAAAGCTTGACGTTCTCTATCTTTATCTCAGCAGTCTCGCCGTCATAAGCCGAAAACTGAGCCATTGTCACTCCGTCGCTGTCGCAAAGCTTTGCAAAAACATCACAGCCGAAAGCCGTAAACTCCAGCTTTGCAGAGCCATTCTCGCCGAGAATAGTTTTCACTATATAATTTTCAAGGCGCATTTTCGGTCTTGAAAGCACATAAACGTCTCTGAAAATTCCCGAAAGCCTTATCTTGTCCTGATCTTCAAGATAAGTTCCGTCGCACCATTTCAGCACAGCGGCAGTGATGATATTCTTGCCCTTAGAAAGATACGGCGTGATATCAAACTCCGCCGTAGCGTGAGAAACCTGCGAATAGCCCACAAAGCTGTCATTCACATACAAATAAACACAGCTGTCCACTCCCTCGAACACAAGCACCCTGTCCATGCCGTCAGGAGAATATTCATACTCACGCTGATAAACTCCCACAGGGATATCGTCAGGCACAAAAGGCGGGTCAAATGGTATGGGATAGCACACATTTGTGTACTGCGGCTTGTCATAGCCGTAAAGCTGCCAGTTTGACGGCACAGGGATAGTGTTCTCGAACTTCTCATGAATAAAATCGTCCTCAAGGTCTATTATGCTGTCATAATAGCGAAAGCCCCAGTTGCCGTTTAGAAGCTCCATTCGCTGAGAATTTTCACGGCTCTCAAAAGGGTCTTGTCCCTTTGCAAACGGCATAAAATAGCAGTGTTTGTCAAGCGTGCCGATATGCAAAGCCTGAGTATCCTCATGATATATCATTTTCGACTTTGGCGAATTTTCCGCCGCAAGCTTTAAAATATCCATAGCTGTTCTCCTTTTAGTTTATAAATTACTGTAATTATTTTATCAGCTATTGACAGGCAAGTCAATGAATGATATTATTAATTTATAACAATATGAATATGGAGTTGATATTTTTGTTCTTTGCCGATTATCCTATCCTGGGAAACGAAAAGTCCCTGCCCCTCTATCTGCAAAATATGGGTCAGCAGCACTGTCAGGATCACCTTATAAGACCAGAGGGCTACCACTATGACCAGATACTTTACTGCACCAAAGGCAGCGGCACGCTCATCTTTGAGGGCAAAACTACCCCAATACCACCTGATACCGCCATATTCATACCAGCCGGAATACCCCACGAATACTACACGGAAGAAGAAATATGGGATATCCACTGGATAGTCCCCTGCGGATATGCCGCAAAGGATATTCTTACCCAGTTCGGTCTTACAGAGCTTAAAATCTACCCACTCAACGACACAAAAATGCTTGAACACATTTTCCGCAAAATGCACAATGCCCTGCACACCGACAGCATTTTCGGCAATTACAAAGCCTCAGGCTATTTGTATGATTTTCTTATGGAGTTTTACCGCCTTATCGCATACAAAGACCCTGCCACAGCAGTGTCCTCCGCCCTTATGAAAGCTCTCGACTACATAAACTACAACTACTCTTCCCCTATCACAATGGACGAGCTTTGCAGTGTGTCGGGAGTAACAAAACAGCACCTTTGCCTGCTTTTTCGCAAAAAGCTCAGTATGCGCCCCATGGAGTACATAGCAAAGCGCCGTATCCAAGAAGCCAAAGCCCTGCTCACAGGCACAGACAAGAGTATCGAGCAGGTCGCCGAAGAAACAGGCTTTTGCTCTGAAAGCTATTTCTGCAAGCTTTTCAAAAGATACGAGGGCATGACCCCCTCCGCTTTCCGCCATATCAAATAGCCGCAGACAAAAAAAGAGCCGCCCAAAGGCAGCTCAATTATGCAGAAAATTAGCCCTGCTCCTTCATCTTAGCGAAACACTCGCTGCAATAAACAGGTCTGTCCTCTCTTGGTTTGAAAGGAATAACAGCCTCGCCGCCGCAAGCAGCACAAGTTGCTGTGTAAGTCTGTCTCTCAGACTTTGTTGCAGCCTTTCTTGCGTCTCTGCAAGCCTTGCATCTCTGTGGCTCGTTAACGAAACCTTTCTCAGCATAGAACTCCTGCTCGCCAGCTGTGAAAACGAACTCGTTTCCGCACTCCTTACATACTAATGTCTTGTCTTCGTACATGGTTCTTACCTCATTACATAAAATTGTGCCTAGTCGGATTTGCACCGACACCTTTGAATAAACAACGCTCTGCTATTAAGCTATACGGCCATATTCCTATCTCAACAGTGATCTCAATTTCCGTCTGACTCTCTGCATTGCATTGTCTACCGCCTTTTCCGACGTGCCCAAGCCTAATGCTATCTGATTGTATGACATTCCTCTCAAAAACGATTGAAATACCTGCCACTCCTGCTCCGAAAGCGCCGAAGTGATCTTATCATAAAGCTCATTCAGCTCCTCACGCTCCACCACTATCTCCTCAGGCACATCGCCGCCGCCCCCGAGAATAGCCTCAAGGTCAGCTTCCTCGCCGCTTGAAAGAAGCGCATTTTGGTGAACAGATGAAATGATCTTGTTTTTTATACATTTTGTAGCGTAAGTTGAAAACTTCACGTTTTTATCTTCACGATAGGTCCTCACCGCACTGAGAAGCCCCATAAGCCCCTCCTGCACAAGATCCTCACGAACCTCAGCGCCATATTTTTTCGCCAGAAACTCCACCGTGCAGATATATCTTGCAATAAGCTCGCCGATAGCAGCCTTATCATTCTGTGCGCTGAACACAAGCTGCTCGTCTGAAAGCTTTCCATGCTGATCCTGCCGATCGTCTCTCAAAAAATACCGCCCACCTAATCGTAAAATTTGCCGCAGCGCCTTTTTACCGCCACTGCGTAATGTTATGATACCATTTTAGACCATAAAAGTCAAGAGAATTGACGAAATCCGCCGCCCCTCTCAAAATATTTGTAACATACCACAGTTTTAAGAAAGTATTCTTGTGACTTTCAACAAACAAAAAAGCCAGCCGTGTCGAAATACACGGCTGACCGCAATTTACGCAAATTTGATGTTATACCCGACAGTATTCTGCTCTGCCGCTGCTGAAAATATCTCCCCCATGGCAATCGCCAGCCACAACAAGAGGAAAATCCTCAACATAAAGTTTTTTCACAGACTCGCAGCCCAGCTCCTCAAAAGCCACTACCTCGCAGGACTTTATGCAGTTGCAGGCAAGTGCGCCCGCACCGCCGATAGCACAGAGATAGACCGCACCGTTTCTTACCACAGCGTCTCTTACCTCCTGCGATCTCTCGCCCTTGCCGATCATTCCGCCCAATCCAAGATCAAGCAGTCTCGGCGCAAACCTGTCCATTCTTCCCGAAGTGGTCGGTCCGCATGAACCGATAGGCTTTCCCTCAGGGGCAGGAGTAGGTCCGGCATAGTAGATAACAGCGTCTTTCAAAGGGATAGGAAGTTCCTTTCCCTCGTCAAGCAAAGCATTGAATCTTTTATGTGCAGCGTCCCTCGCAGTGTACACAACGCCCGAAAGCAGTATCTTGTCACCACATTTAAGCTCTCCGCTCACCGCTTTAAGCTCCTCAGAACGCACTTTTCTTATTTCCGACATGACAAACTGTTATTCAGCGTCATCATCGCTTACAAGAGAAAGACCGTCGTCGATAAGATCTCTTGCAGTGTTTACAGCGCCAATGCTGTTGCCATACAGATCGTTAAGTGATGTAACGAGCTGCTGAACAGTTTCGCTCAGGCTTGTGAACTGTGTCTTAACAGACTCTCTCAGGTCAGCAGACTGTGCTCTGATGTTCTTAGCCTCAGCCTTAGCGTCGCTTACAACCTTTGCAGCCTCAGCATTTGCCTTTGATGTTACGTCAGCAGCTTCCGCATTAGCCTTAGATGTAACAGCCTCAGCGTCAGCGTTTGCCTTAGATGTTACCTCTGCAGCCTGCTTGTTAGCAGCGCTTGTAACAGCTTCAGCCTCCTGCTTAGCGGCAGCTGTCATTGCAGCAGCGCTTGATTTAGCTGTCTGAAGTGTAGTGTCAGCCTCTGTCTGAGCATTTGTAACCAGCTTCTGAGCCTGTGCGTTAGCGTCAGCAAGCACCTGATCCTGAAGCTGCTTAGCTTCGTCTTCCATTTGCTTAGCGGCTTTCTTAGCTTCCTGAACTACCTTATTAGCTGTGTTCTGAGCTTCCATGAACACGCTTCCAAGGTCAAATGCAGGAGTAGCTGTGCCGGCATTAACCTCAGCAGTTTCAAGCTTTTCCTTAAGGTCCTCGATCTCCTGCTTCTGCTTTTCGATCTCAGCGTCCTTTTCAGTTACCTGCTGCTCAAAGTCAGCGATACGAACTTTCATTGTATCAGTATTAGCCATAAGCTCGGCTATTTTATTCTTAGCCTCTTCTACCTTTTTCTCAAGCTCTTTCTTGCCCTCAAAGTCCTGCTTCTGAGCGCCGCCCTGCTTTTCAAGGCGTTCGATAGTTTCGTTCTGGTCATTGACCTGAGCCTCGAGAGTATAAATTTTAGAAGTAAGGTCGTCTACATAAGCAAGAACGTCCTGCTTATCGAATCCGCCGACTCTTACCGTTCTTAAATAACCATTACTAGCCATTTCAATCCCTCCACATTAGTGATTATCTCTATTATACAATAAATCACATGATTTTTCAACTGATTTAAGCCGTTTTCAAAAATTTCATTATTCCATACAAAATAGCACCTGAAATTTATACAAAATGTCTTAAAATCATATTTATCACAGAATAATTATATCAAATTTCCCGTAAAATTTCAAGTAGTTTTGCGAAAAAATTTCAATTTTCTGATAATTTTCTGAGAATACGAAACTTCGCAAGTACAATGTAAACGTTTTCTAACTCTCAGTCAAACAAGGCGGACAGCGTAAACGCCGATCCGCCTTTGTGAGCATTATTACTTGTTCTTGAAGATATTGAAGATATCGTCGTAATAATTTGGATTATCAGCAGCCTTAACGCCAGCCTTGTGCATTGCCTCTGCGTCAGCCTTTGCGTCGTCAGCTTTCTGAGTAAAATTTGCTGTATAAGTTGTTGCAGCCTTTGGTGCAGCAGCCGCAGGAGCGTCCTCTCTGTCAACAAAGTCAGCAGCGATAACAGTAACGTCCATAGCGTCCTTAGTGTCAGGATTTGTTCCGTTGCCGAAGATTATCTCAGCGCCGTCGTCAGCAGCGTCAGCAATTGCGCCTGTAAGCTCGTCCATGTCGCTGATAAGGAGATCCTCGCTCATTGTAACGTTAACGATAAGTCTTCTTGCGCCCTTGATAGAAGTCTCAAGGAGGTCAGAAGAGATGACCTGACTAACGATATCCTGTACCTTATCCTTGCCCTCGCCGTGACCGATAGCGATATGCGCTCTGCCTGCGCCCTTAAGGATAGTAGTAACGTCAGCGAAGTCAACGTTGATCTCGTCATGTCTTGTGATGATCTCAGCGATAGCGATAACGTCTGTCTTAAGAACTTCATCAGCGATAGCGTAAGACTGTTTCATAGTAAGCCTCATCTCGTTTGTGATAAGGTTCTGGTTAGGGATAACGATAAGAGCGTCAACGTGCTTGATAAGAGCCTCGATACCCTTTTCTGCTCTCTCCATTTTCTTAGCGCCCTCAAATCTGAAAGGCTTTGTAACAACTGCGATAGTAAGCTTGTCAAGTGACTGAGCGATCTCAGCAACTACAGGTGCAGCGCCTGTACCTGTTCCGCCGCCCATACCTGCTGTGATGAATACCATGTCAGCGTCCTTGATAGCGTTCTCGATCTCGTCCTTGCTTTCCTGAGCGGAAGCCTCGCCGATCTCAGGCTTTGCGCCTGCGCCCAGACCGTGAGTAAGCTTCTCACCTATCTGTATCTGTGTGTGTGCAGCTGACTTATGCAGTGCCTGGATATCAGTATTAACAGCGATATATTCAACATTTCCCTCGATACCGGCCTGTGCGATACAGTTAAGTGCGTTTCCGCCGCCGCCGCCGACACCGATTACCTTGATCTTTGCGCCTACAACTGGCTCCTCAACATACTCGTAACCCATAATAGAACTCCTCCTAAAAGCGAATTTTCATACTTCTCCGTATTTTTACATATCAATTTATCAAATCAAAAATAAAATGCAAAAAAGCCTATGTGCCGAATATGCACATAAATAGATACAATAATATATTATCATACTTTTGTCAAAAAGTAAAGAACTTAAATGAAACCATTATAAATTTTTTATTAATTATCAATAAAACGACTAATTTTGCACTTTCATTTGTGTATACTATACAATTAGTTATTTTGACCTTTACCAGCCTGTGTTTGTCTGACCGTCCCCATAGCCGTTGTCATAGCCCTGATCGGTTGTGCCGTTATCGTTCGTCCATTGGTCTGTGCCTGCATTGTCGGTATTATCATTGCCGTTCCATGTGTTGGTATCATCGCTGTAGCCCTGATTATCGTCCGCAGACCATGAATCATCGCCGTTTACCTCGGTGTCAGCGGATACCGCACTGCTGTCATCAGGCTTTGAAGAGCTTGCGTCATCAGGAACAGACGAATCGTCCTGAGATTTCGGTATAGCCGAAATGCCGCTGTCAGCGCCGTTGTAAATAAGCGTACCCTCATAATCGTCAGTAATGCTCTCATCGATAACAGCCTTAAGATATGTAAGCTTGTATTCCATATCCACCGAGCTTCCAAGCTTTATCTCAAGCCTGCCGTCATACATAAGCTTGATGTCAGAACGTGTGGTAAGGTCAATAGTGTCTATCTTGTCAAACTTAAGATTATTAAGGTCTTTGAGAAGCTCTTCAAGGATATCCGCCTTGAAAGAGTCCTCAGAAGCAAGCTTGTCGCCCTGCTCAAGGCTTTTAAGCTCAAAGCCCTTTACAACAGGTATATCCCCCGTAGGGTCAGGATTTTTCGTTTCAAGTATCTTTCCCGAAGTTGACAGCACATAATAAGAGTTTTTATACTCGATATCAGCCGCCTTTTTAGCCTCCGTGCAGGTTATGACAAGAGTAGACGGAAACTTCTTTGTGACCTTAACATCATCAAGATACACAAGTGTGTCTTTCAAACGCTTCTCAACGATATCCGTATTTGTCCTCACAAGGTTCTGTCCATTTGAAACGCCGCCCACGCCAAGTATCTGATCTTGCTCGTAAAGTGTAACGCCCTCTATTTTTATATCCGACACATTAAAAAACAAAAACATACTCAGCACCAGCAGCAGCGCCGCAGCCGCAAAAAAACTGGCAACATACACGTTGCGCATATTCACTGTCCGCTGACGTGCCGCAGGCCGCTGTGAGTTCATTCTGTTTTCCTTGTAAGTTCCGTTCATTTTTCTCTTTCCTAACTTGCTAGTAATTTACACGCTTTATATTTCCGCCCAGAAGCGTGAAAGCATTTTCAATGCAGTCATAGCCCCTGTCGATAAGTTTTATATTAGTGAGCGAGGTCTCTCCCTCTGCCGAAAGCGCCGCCACAGCCAATGCCGCACCGCCTCTCAGGTCAGGCGCACGGACTTTCGCTCCGTAAAGCTCTTTCACTCCCTCGATAACAGCCACTTTTCCCTCTGTCTTGATATCAGCACCCATTCTCACAAGCTCGTCAACATGGCGGTAGCGGTTTTCAAAAATGTTTTCCACCACCACGCTTGTGCCCTTTGCCTTAGCAAGAGCCGCCGTGACTATCGCCTGAGCGTCCGTGGGAAATCCCGGATAAGGCATTGTCCTCACTGTCCGCACAGCTTTGAGCTGTTTAGGCGCTTTTATAAATATCCTGTCCTCGTAAAGAAATACCTGACAGCCCATTTGCTCAAATACAGGTATCACCGAACGGATATCCCCTGCCCTTGCCCCAAGCAGACCTATCTCGCCGCCTGTTGCCGCCGCCGCACTCATAAAAGTCGCCGCAACTATCCTGTCGGGCATGACAGAGTATTCACAGCCGTGGAGCTTTTCCACGCCGCTTATTGTTATCGTTCCGCACCCTGCACCGCATATCTTTGCGCCGCAGCAGTTTAGAAACTCCGCAAGATCGCATATCTCAGGCTCTCTTGCCGCATTGTATATCACTGTGTCGCCCTTTGCCAGAACAGCCGCAAGCATGATGTTCTCAGTTGCTCCCACAGAGGGGAACGAAAGGTCTATCCTTGCCCCTCTAAGCCCTCTCGGACAGGTGCAGCTGAGCACGCCGTACTCCTCGTTTATCCTGACGCCCATTTTTTTAAGTGCGCACAAGTGCATATCTATAGGCCTCGGGCCAAGCTCACAGCCCCCTGGGAATGACAGCCTGCATTCACCCGTTCTTCCAAGAACAGCTCCCAGAAAAACGATAGACGAACGCATCTCTCTCATAAGCTCATCTGGCACAAAGGTCTTTACAGCACCCCTTGCGTCCACAGTAACACAGCCGCCCTCACGACTGCACTTTGCCCCAAGCACCGACAGTATGCGGCAAGCCGCATACACGTCCGAAAGCGCAGGACAGTTATGTAGCCTGATCTCTCCGTTTATAAGCACGCACCCTGCCAGCAGCGGCAGAGCTGCGTTTTTTGCTCCCTGAACAGTTATCTCTCCGTTCAGCCTGTTTCCTCCCTGAATAGTCAGCCGTTGCATAAGCGTCGCTCCTTTTAAGGTTTTGACTTATCTTATGCAGAACTGCCCATATAGGTTAAAAATTATTTGTTAAGATATATCTCAATAGCGTTTGAAACAGGCATAAAAGCAGGCAGACAAGGCAGATAAGAGTTCTTGCCTATCTTCTTTTTCATATCCTTGGTTGAAAGTATCATGCCCGTAACGCAATCATCAAACGTGCTATCGTCCATATTTGTCACATTCACAAGTATCCTAACAGTGACTTCCTTGCTGGAAAACGGCGGAACAGTGTCGCCTATCACCTCGCCGTCATTGTTCGTTGTAACGCTTGTTGCATAGCACACCGCATTGTCATACAGCGAAGAAACATGGCTTATCTCATACTGCGGTATCTTTATCTCGAAAGGAGACGGATTTTTGATATTGAACACTATATCCGCAAAGCGATAGCTTGAACTCAGCTCAGAGCTGAAAGCCTCCTCGTTGTATACAGAATAATTTGACAGTGCATACGTCTTGAAGTCCGTCATGCCCATTGTTCTGAACACGTTGTCATCATACTTTACTATGCTCTTGTCTGCGTCATTGAAAAACAGTGGCGGAAAGAAGAACACCATAAGTACAAGTATGATAACTACCGTAATTGCTATCCTTATTACCTTGCCACGCTTTACATATGAATCTCCGACCTTTACGCCCTTGTTAAGACCTGTCGCAGCCTGTGCAGGCATAGCCGCAGCGTCCTCAAGAAAATCGTCCTCATTGTCCTCTTCCTTGTGCTTGGTAGGGTCGTCATATGTCTTTGTGGCACGGTCAAACTCTCCAGCCTTGTTGAACTTTTCTCCGTCGAATATCTCGTCGGCGGTGCGGTTCACGCTGCTGCCTCTGAACTTAGTGTCGGACAGCTTTTTTATCTTGTCAACATCAGGCACTTCAATGCTGTCCATTGAAGCCCTTTTGTTGTACTGCCTGTAATTCTTATCCATGATCTTATCCCCTTAAATTTTACGTTCCTTATCCCTTTATAAGCGGCTCTAAAGCCTTGAATATCCTGTCCTCAGTATCGGCAACATGAAGCTTCGCAGCGTTTTCCGAACACTGCCTGAGCTTCTCAGGGTCTTCGATAAGTCCCTTTACTGTATCAATGAAAAGCTTTTCCGTCAAGTCTTTTTCCTCGATAACAAAGCCTGCCCCTGCATTTTGCAATACCATGCCGTTGTAATACTGATGATTTTCAGCCACCATAGGCGACGGGATAAGTACAGAAGCTCTGCCCATTGCTTCAAGCTCCGCCAGTGAAGCCGCACCGCACCTTGATATAACAAGGTCAGCCGCAGCCATTGCCACAGGCATATTGATATAATCCTTTATGATAAGCCTGCTGTTATTGGTATCTATACCCATAGCCTTTAGCTTTTCAGGATAGTCCTTATAGCCCCTATAAGTGCCGTAGGAATGTATGTGACAAACCTTTACATTATTGTCCTGATACCATTTCAGAAGCTTTGCGATATTCTCATTAAGCACTCTCG
>CALEJX010000069.1 GCA_937898375.1 uncultured Ruminococcus sp. | reverse complement strand
CAGACCGATAACCGCTACATCTCTGATAGCAGGGTGACTTCTCAAAAAATCCTCTATCTGTACAGGATACAGGTTTTCACCGCCGCTTATGATAACGTCTTTCTTGCGGTCAACAAGATAAATAAAGCCGTCCTTGTCCTCCTGCGCCATGTCGCCTGTGAAAAGCCAGCCGTCTTTGAGGGTCTCAGCCGTCGCCTTTGGATCTCTGTAGTAACAGGTCATAACGCCAGGGCCTTTTACGCAAAGCTCGCCGACTTCGCCCTGCTTTACAGTGTTGCCCTTGTCGTCAACTATCTTTACTTCCCAGCCAAAGCCTGCCTTGCCGATAGCACCTACCTTGTCAATATTATCGACGCCAAGGTGTACACAGCCCGGACCTATGGACTCGCTAAGACCATAGTTCGTGTCATATTTATGGTTAGGGAAAACCTTTTTCCAACGTGCAATAAGTGACGGCGGAACAGGCTGTGCGCCTATGTGCATAAGTCTCCACTGTGAAAGGTCATACTTTGAAAGCGTCACCTCGCCGCTGTCGATTGCGTCAAGGATATCCTGCGCCCATGGCACAAGAAGCCATACGATAGTACACTTCTCCCTCGATACAGTATCAAGGATAAATTCAGGCTTCACGCCCTTAAGAAGCACCGCCTTGCTGCCTGAGATAAGGCTGCCGAACCAGTGCATCTTCGCACCTGTGTGATAAAGCGGTGGGATACAAAGGAATACATCGTCCTTGGTCTGACCGTGATGATTTTGCTCAACTCTTGCGGCGTGCATAAGGCTCTCGTGATTGTGCAGGATAGCCTTTGGGAAGCCTGTTGTGCCTGATGAGAAGTAGATAGCCGCATCGTCCTCATCTGTAAGCTCTATGTACGGAGTAGTGCTTGCGCAGTTTGCTGTGAGCCTGTCATAATGCTCAGCAAAAGACGGACAATTCTCGCCAACATAGAAAAGAAGTCTGTTTTTGCTTATCTCTTCAGCTATCTCCTCAACTCTGCCGATAAACTCAGGGCCAAATACAAGAATATCCACCTCGGCAAGGTCAAGACAGTATTTTATCTCCTCAGGAGTGTATCTGAAATTCAGCGGCACTGCAAGCGCACCTGTCTTGAGGATACCGAAATATATCGGCAGCCATTCAAGACAGTTCATGAGCAGGATACCAACCTTGTCGCCCTTTTTCACCCCACGGGATAAAAGCAGATTGGCAAAGCGGTTAGCCTTTTCGTTGAAAACGCTCCAAGTTATCTCACGGCGATAGTGACAGACAGGGTTAGGCTCGATAAGCTCATATTCCTTCCAAGTCACACGTCTGGTTTCTCTAATTTCAGGATTGACCTCCACCAGAGCAACATCGTTTCCGAACTCTCGTGCGTTGCGCTCCAGTATCTCGGTAATAGGCATACAAAAACTTCCTTTCGCTATTGAAAGCTTGAAAGCTAAAAAACTTAAAAGCTCAAAAGTATTTACAAACATATATGTTATTATTTTAGCATATCGTGTCAAAAAAGTAAAGAGATTTAGAACAGAATAAGTGACAAAGTGGAGGGAGAATAATTGTGGAGTTTTTACAGAAGAAAGGCAGAACTATCGGCAGCACCGAGCGAAGCGAGCA
>CALEJX010000068.1 GCA_937898375.1 uncultured Ruminococcus sp. | reverse complement strand
TCTTGTGTTGCCGATAGTTGTGTAATATGCCTTGATCTTTGGCTCTGTGCCGGAAGGTCTGATTATTACACTTGCACCCTGCTCAAGCTTGAATGCGATAACATCTGACTTTGGAAGTGTAAGAACTGTCTTTGCACCTGTCTCGAGATTTGTCTCCTCAGATACAAGATAGTCTGCTATGTCTACTACCTTAAGTCCGCCAATAGCCTTTGGTGGGTTTGTTCTGAGATCTGCCATGATCTCCTTCATTCTCTCCATTCCGCTTGCACCCTCGCACTGGAATGACTTCTGGCTGTGGAGATAGTTGCCATACTTCTTGTACATATCTTCTCTTGCCTGAAGCAGTGTGATGCCCTTTGTTCTGTAGAATGCTGCCATTTCACAAATGAGCATTGAGCCTACTACTGCGTCCTTGTCTCTTACATATGAGCCTGCAAGATAACCATAACTCTCTTCAAAGCCGAAAATGTATCTGTCGTCCTGTCCCTCTTTCTCGAGGAAACCGATCTGCTCGCCGATAAACTTGAAGCCGGTGAGAACTTCTCTAAGCTCTACATTGTATTCTGCTGCTATCTTCTTGCATATGTCTGTTGTTACGATAGTCTTTACTGCAACTGGGTTCTTTGGCATTGTGCCAAGAGCTGTTCTTTCCTGACAAATGTATTTGAGAAGCATTGCGCCTACTTCGTTTCCGCTGAACAGTACATAGTTGCCGTCTGGGTCAGGTACTGCGATACCAACTCTGTCACAATCAGGGTCTGTTGCAAGAAGAAGGTCAGGCTTTACTGTCTTGCAAAGCTCAAGTCCCTTTGCAAGGGCTTCCTTTATCTCAGGGTTTGGGAATGGGCAGGTAGGGAAATTTCCGTCAGGATTTTCCTGCTCTGGTACTACTGTTACTTCCTTTATGCCTATCTTCTTAAGGATAGCTCTTACAGGCTTGTTACCTGTGCCGTTAAGCGGTGTGTATACTACCTTAAGTCCGCTGTCTGCTACGAGGTCAGTATGTACGCCCTGCTGTGCTACCTTGTCAAGATACTTGTCGATAACGTCCTGCTTGATGTATTCGATCTTGCCTGACTTGATTCCGTCCTCAAAATCGATTACCTTTGCGCCGCCGAACATCTCAACTGCGTTTATCTTGCCAATAACAGTGTTTGCAACGTCAAGTGTGATCTGACAGCCGTCCTCGCCGTATACTTTGTAACCATTGTATTTTGCAGGGTTGTGTGAAGCAGTTATAACGATACCTGCCTGACACTTAAGCTCTCTTACAGCCCATGAAAGCATTGGAGTTGGCATAAGCTCTGAATAGATGTATACCTTTATGCCGTTTGCAGCCAAAACTGCGGCAGCTTCCTTTGCGAACTTGTCAGACTTGATACGGCTGTCATATGCGATAGCTACGCTGCCGTTTTTAAATGCGCCGTTTACATAGTCTGCAAGACCCTGTGTTGCACGTCTGATAGTGTAAACATTAAGTCTGTATGCGCCTGCACCGATAACTCCTCTGAGTCCGCCTGTGCCGAATTCAAGATCTCTGTAAAATCTGTCCTGGATAGCAGCTTCGTCGCCCTCGATAGACTTAAGCTCTGTTTGGAGGTCAGGATCGTCAACAGCCTTTTCACACCAAAGCTTGTAAAGTTCCATTTCTGTCATTGTTAAATCACCTCATATAAATATTTCGCTTATAAAATACACATTTCTATAGGATACATTATAGCACATTCCTATATTTATTTCAAGAGTTGTAACAGTTATTTAACAAATTCCTACAACTGTTTACAAATGAGTTTTGGAAAACTTTTCGGGGCATAATGCTAATTTCGGAACAGGGTGAATATAGATATAAAAATAGTATATGGGAGAGGTGAAAAATGTGAAGATACTAAGGAAAATATGCTCGGCGGTGCTATGTGCGGCGGTGGCGGTGTTTATGGTGTGTTCGCTTGCAGAGGGGAGAGAAAAGGCAGGTGCGCTGCCTGCGGAGGACTTTGTGCCTGCGGACACTGTGGCGGTGAGTGATATGATAGAGGGGCTTACTGCAAAGTCTGCGGTGGTGACGGAGATGACCACAGGCAGGGTGCTTTTTGAAAAAGAGCCGCAGGAGCAGTGTGAGTGCGGTCACTATGCAAAGCTTATGGTGCTTTTGCTCACGGCGGAAAAGATAGACAGCGGCGAGCTTTCCATGAGCGACACGGCAGTGGTTTCGGAGTATGCTAACTCTCAGCAGGGAAGCCAGATATGGCTTGACAAGGGCGAGAAAATATCTGTTGAGGAGCTTATAAAGTCGGTGTCGGTAGGCAATGCAAATGACGGCTGTGCGGCGCTTGCGGAAAAAGTGGCAGGCTCGGCGGACAAGGCAGTAGAGCTTATGAACAGCCGTGCAAAGGCGCTTGGCATGGCAGGCACTGTTTACACTGACTGCACGGGCATGGGAGAGGGAAATGTCACAACGGCGGAGGACACAGCTTTGCTTTGCTCGGAACTTGCAAAATACAAAAATCTCACCCCTTATCTTACCTGCTGGCTTGACACTGTGAGGGACGGCAAGGCGGAACTTGTAAATCTTAACAGACTTGTGCGCACCTATAAGGGCGTAACAGGCATGAAAGCGTGGGGCGGCGAAAAGGCAGGAAGCTGTATAGCGGCAACGGCGCAGAAAGGGGATATGTCCGTATGCGTGGTGCTCAACGGCTGCGGCTCTCAGGAGGATATGAACGCAGAAGCTAAAAAAATGCTTAACTTGGCGTTCGATACATACGAGATATATACCCCTGAACTGCCTGAGGATATTGTAAAAGAAACTGTGGTGTGCGGCGGTGAAGAGCTTTCGGTGAAGCTTGTCCCCGAGGGGCTTTATCCTATTGTTATCCCTCGTGGCACATACCGCATGGTGGAGTGCAGTTTCACGGCTGAGGAGAAGCTTGAAGCACCAGTGAAAAAGGGCGAAACTGCGGGAGAAATAAGATACACCATGGGCGGCGAGGTGATATTAGAAGGGAAGATAGTCGCCTGCAAAGAGGTCAAGAAAATGAATTTTCTCTGTGGTATAAAAAAG
>CALEJX010000067.1 GCA_937898375.1 uncultured Ruminococcus sp. | reverse complement strand
CCTCTCTTTTTTTGTTGGTTTAGGGGTGTTTGTAGCTGATTTGTAATATGTTGTTCTATTGACAAATTGTTAAAAGTGTGTTATATTTTAAGTACGAGCAGAAACATGAGTTTCTTTAAGGAGGAAATAAAATGGTAAAAAATAAGGTGCTTACACCTGTCCTTGCAGGCGTTTTGGGCCTTAGCATAGTTGGCTCAGGTCTTGGCTATTATTTTGTAAATAAAGACAGCGACAATGGCAAAACTGAGGGCGGCAAGGCTAAACTTACTCAGGTGGCAGACAATATAAACAACACTCTTGATACGGCTGAAAAGGCTATCAAGGGCGAGCTTGATTTTGCTTACAACGCAAACGCTACTGTATCATTCGGCGAGGGCTTCACAGAGCAAACAGGCGTTAGCTTACAGCCTATTTCTGTGACAACTGTTACAAAACAGAAGGGCAGCAACACTGAAGCTGATGTTTCTTTGGCATATGGCGGAAACAATCTTGTGTCTGCTAATGCGGTGTATTCAAGAGACAACAAGTCGGCTTATGTTCAGATACCTGAGCTTTCTGACGCTTATCTTATGGTGAATGTTGACAGCCTTAAGGACGAATTGGGCAGTGAGCTTTCTTCAGAGGGCATTGACCTTGATTCTCTCTTTGATTCTGCTGAGAGCGCTGATGTTGATTTTGATACTGACGCACTTGAAAAGGATCTTGAGGATTACAAGAAAGTTATAGAGGACTCTTTCCCGAAGCCTGTTGACGGTGAGAAAAAGACCGGTGACATTGACGGAAATGAGTACAGCTTTACAACTAAAGAATACACTATCTCAGGCAATGATGTAAAGGCGGCTTTCAAGGCTGTTCTTGACAAGGCCAAGGACGACGCTACACTTAAGGATATGTTCAGCAAGGCAGGCGTTGCCGATGAGCTTGGTATGTCATATGATGAGATTATTTCACAGTATGCTGATTCTCTTGACTCGCTTTTTTCAAGTGATAGTCTTGACGAGTCTATAACATTTGACGCTTACTACAGCGGTGACGATCTTGCAGGCTTTAGCTTTGAAAAAGACGGCGAGGGCGCAACACTTTACTCTATACTTAAGGACGATGTTGTGGCTGTTGATTTCAGCTTGAATATGGGCTCAGACGGCAGCGCTTCATTCAAGGGTTCTGCAAAGACAACTGACGGTGTTACAAACGGCAAGTTCACCATGAAAATGGAAACTGCGGCTGATTCAAATATAGATGCTGACACGACTTCTGCTGACGGCGGACTTTCGATCGAGCCTACAATGGTAACTTCGCCGAGCGTAAACTTCGATACAATGGAAGCTGAGGTAACACTCAAAGACCTTAAGGAAGAAGGCGACGCCTTCTCAGGCACTATCAGATTTGACGTAAACGGCACTTCTGATTCTCAGGCTGTATCAGGTTGGGTAGAGCTTGCTTCTGCTTCAACTGCTGATAAGCTTGACATTTCTGTTGAGTTCGGCATGAACGGCAAGCAGTTTGTTGCAATGTCCGTTACAGGCAACAAGACAGAGGCTTCTGACATCACTGTTCCGTCTGGTGACAAGATCTATGACATTACAAATGACGATCAGATGAATACATACCTTGCAGGCTGTGACACTGACGGATTTGAGACAAATGTAAAGAAGGTTCTCGGCGATGAGCTTTACAATATGCTTTTAAATGCTGACGGTGATCTTACAGGGGATGATTACGGAGACTATAGCTT
>CALEJX010000066.1 GCA_937898375.1 uncultured Ruminococcus sp. | reverse complement strand
ATGGGTATTGACTTTTTATAGCTGGTCTTTCTATATATACAAACAGTTATACTGGGAATGCGATGTTTCCAAAAATATTAGACATTTTGCAACATGTAGCAAAACTTGTTGGTTCACCTTGCGGTCTATAAGCTTGTGTCGCAATACCAAGCATTTCCATTTCTTTGGTGGGAGCGGAACCTGTTTCTATTCCTATTGGGCAACCACTGTCACCTTCAAGCTGAAAACAAGAAGCATCAAAAAAATTTTTGAATTCAGTTCCGTCGATTGAAAAGCTGGTATTTGCCGCCGTAATGTATCCTGTGGTTTTTCCAGTTGTCATACCATATTTACTAACAAGAGTTCCTTCCAAAGATGATGAAACATAAGCAATGCTTTCGATGTTACCTACAATTTTGTTGCCAGAAGCTTTAATATCAAGGTATTTTTGTGTAGTATTGAAATCACTTTGATTGGTGAAAGGGATAAACATGGCATCATATTGGTTTCCATATTTATATGTACAATTTCGAGCCTGCCCTATAACAACACCATTTCTTGTGTAGTATGTGTAGCCTGTGCCATAAGCGTGTCCAGCTGTCAATATACCATAAACATTTTTTCCATTTACTGTTTTATACGCATTACAGCCAATGGAAACACTCAAATTTCCAGTCTTATCGTTTATGGCTAAGCCATCTCCTGCGATAATTGTTGTAGAAGTATTCTCATAAATTACCTTCTCGTTTGGAAAATAAACAACATCAAGCGGTATGTTTACTTCTTCAAGGAAAGAAATGAAATTGTCCTTTTTAGAATCATCAGAAAAGTATACTATAATTTTCTGATTTTTTTGGGTAAGTGAACATTTAGAAATTCCAAATTCAGAAAGATGGCTGTAGATTATTTCCATGAAATTCAACAAACTTACTAATGAATAATCAACTTCTTGAAAATTATATTTTTTGATGTTACGAAGTTTTCCAACTGGTTAGTGTTCGTTTCTTTGGTCAATTCGTATACCAGTTTTTCCTTTTCGCTATCGTAGTATGCTCCTCCAAAGTTGATAGGGTAACACTCCGAATTATAGTTGTTATTAACGATTTTCTGATTTTCATCAAGCTTATGTTCGCTTTCATTGTAAACTGATGTACCAGAATTAAAAAGATTAATGAGTGAATCAAACTCTTTTTGAGCTTCATAATTTAAATCTGAATTGTTCATGTGTATACCTCTTTTCTTTATCTTTTTTGTCGCTTCGTTAACCTATACAAAAGTTATCAACTTTTGTATAGGTCAACTATAACATATAAAGAATAATTTGTCAATAGCAAAATTGGACTTAAATTAGAAAATCTGAATTTTAGGGATTATAAAAAAAGTGTTAAAACCCTTTACAAAGAGTTTTGTTTGTGTTATAATAGTAACCGTAAAAATTTGCGTGAAAAAGGAGGAGCTTATAGTGCAGAAGGCGTATCTGATTTTGGAGAACGGTACTATTTTCGAGGGTAAAAGTTTCGGCGCAACTGGCGAAGCTATTGGCGAAATTGTTTTTACTACGGCTATGACAGGTTATCTCGAAACACTTACTGACCCTAGTTACTACGGACAGATAGTCGTTCAGACTTTTCCGTTAATTGGTAACTATGGCGTTATTCCTGAGGATTTTGAAAGCGAATGTCCTCATGTTAAAGCTTATATTGTTAGAGATTGGTGTCAAGAGCCTAGCAACTTCCGTTGTGAGGGTGATCTTGACACTTTTTTAAAGCAGAATAACATCGTAGGTCTTTACGGCATTGACACTCGTCAGCTCACAAAAATAGTTCGTGAGTCGGGTGTTATGAACGGAAAGATCGTTCCGGAGGGATCAAGCTTCGGTTTGACAGATCTTAAGAACTACACTATCATTGATGCGGTAAAGAACACGACCTGCTCAGAGGAGAAAACATTCAAGCCTGAGGGAGAGGTCAAGAGAAAGGTAGTGCTTTACGATTTTGGTGCAAAGCACAACATTGGAAGAGAGCTTGTTAAGAGAGGCTGTGAGTTGACTGTTGTTCCTGCATACACAAAGGCAGAGAGGATAAAGGAGCTTGCACCTGACGGCATAATGCTTTCAAACGGCCCTGGAGATCCTGCGGAGAATGTGGAGATAATCGAGGAGCTTAAGAAGATCTCTGAGATGAAGATACCTACATTCGGAATTTGTTTGGGTCATCAGCTTTTGGCGCTTGCACATGGTGCGGTGACACACAAGCTGAAATATGGTCACAGAGGTGCGAACCAGCCTGCTGAGAACACTGAGACAGGCAGAGTTTACATAACATCACAGAACCATGGATATGCAGTTGAGAACGATTCGCTCCCTGAGGGTGAAGCAAAGGTGCTTTATGTAAATGCCAATGACGGCACTTGCGAGGGTATCAGATATCTCAACGAGCCTGCATTTTCTGTACAGTTCCACCCAGAGGCTTGCGGCGGTCCGCATGATACTGACTTCTTGTTTGATGAGTTTATTGCGCTTATTGACGCTAACAAGAAATAGGCTCTGATTTTTTTGAAGTATAGAATTTATTGATCTCAGTTTCTGCAACAGTAGGGGCGAACAGTGTTCGCCCGTGGCTGACGGAATGTGTTTGATATGACTATTGTAGTGTTCATTATTTGGGTGGCTTTTATATGGGGCGGTCGTGATAGTGAACGGGCGAACGCTGTTCGCCCCTACATTATGTTTTACTGAGGTCGTTAAGCTTTAACACAGAGGGCTGCTCAGTGCGGTTTTCGAGAATGTGGGAGGGGAGATAATTCCTCATTCCTAATTCCTCATTCCTCATTGATTATGCTTCTCATGATTTTCGGAAAGGATTGAATTTAAGTGCCTTTAAATAAAGATATAAAGCGAGTTCTCGTTATCGGCTCGGGTCCTATCGTTATCGGTCAGGCTGCTGAGTTTGACTATGCAGGTACACAGGCCTGCCGTGCGCTCAAGCAGGAGGGTCTGGAGGTCATTCTTATAAACTCTAACCCTGCTACTATCATGACGGACAATGCTATGGCTGACAAGATATACATTGAGCCGCTTACTCTTGAAACTGTTAAGAGAGTTATCAAGAAAGAACGCCCTGACAGCCTGCTTTCTACCCTTGGCGGTCAGACGGGTCTTACGCTTTCTATGCAGCTTGCCAAGGAGGGCTTCCTTGACAAGTACAATGTAAAGCTCTTGGGTGCTAACCCTGAAACTAGCGACAAGGCTGAGGACAGACAGATGTTCAAGGACACTATGGAGTCTATCGGTCAGCCATGTATCCCGTCTAAGGTCGTTAATACTGTTGAGGACGCTGTTGACTTCGCTAATCAGCCTGGTATCGGTTATCCTCTTATTATCAGACCTGCTTTTACCCTTGGCGGTACAGGCGGCGGTATAGTTAATGATGAAGAAGAACTGAAAGAGATCACAAGAAACGGTCTTTATCTTTCACCTATCACTCAGGTGCTTGTTGAGAAATGTATCGCAGGCTGGAAAGAGATAGAGTTCGAGGTAATGAGAGACGCTAAGGGCAACGTTATCACTGTTTGCTCTATGGAGAACTTTGACCCTGTTGGTGTTCACACAGGCGACTCTATCGTTATCGCTCCTGCTGTTACGCTGGCTGATAAGGAATATCAGATGCTCCGTTCTGCGGCTTTGAAGATAATCGACACTCTTAAGGTAGAGGGGGGCTGTAACTGTCAGTTCGCTCTTAATCCTGACAGCTTTGAGTATGCTGTTATCGAGGTAAACCCTAGAGTTTCACGTTCTTCTGCACTTGCTTCTAAGGCGACAGGTTATCCTATCGCAAAGGTCGCAGCTCAGATTGCTATTGGATACACTCTTGACGAGATAAAGAACGCTGTAACAGGCAAGACTTACGCTTGCTTTGAGCCTGCCCTTGACTATGTTGTTGTTAAGCTTCCTAAGTGGCCTTTCGATAAGTTCGTTTATGCTAAGCGTGAGCTTGGTACACAGATGAAGGCTACAGGTGAAGTTATGGCTATCGGCTCAACTTTTGAGCAGGCTATAATGAAGGCTGTAAGAGGAGCTGAGATAGGTCATGACTGCCTTATCTCACCTAAGATGCTTGACCTTGACGACAAGACTATCCATGACAGACTTTCTGACTGCACAGACGAAAGACTTTTCGTTGTATACGAGGCTCTCAGACGTGGAGTTTCTGTTGACGAGATACACAGCATAACTAAGATAGACGAGTGGTTCTTGTACAAGCTTTGCAAGCTTATCGATATGGAGAAGAAGCTCAAAAATGACTTCAACGAGGACACTTATCTTGAAGCAAAGAAGATAGGCTACACTGATAAGGTCATCGAGAAGATAACAGGCAAGAAGATAGAGAAGCCTGTTCATGCTGTATTTAAAATGGTAGATACCTGTGCGGCTGAGTTTGCGGCTATGACACCTTACTTCTACTCAACATATGACAACGAGGACGAGGCAAGCGAGTTCATTGCAAACAAGGGTCATGACAGAAAGACTGTTATAGTATTCGGTTCAGGTCCTATCAGAATAGGTCAGGGTATCGAGTTCGACTATGCGTCAGTTCACTGCGTATGGGCGCTCAAAGAAAAGGGCTATGATGTTGTTATCGTAAACAACAACCCTGAGACAGTTTCAACCGACTTTGACACTGCTGACAGACTTTATTTCGAGCCTCTTACAGACGAGGACGTTATGAACATCATCAGAGTTGAGAAGCCTGTTGGCGTTGTTGTTGCATTCGGCGGACAGACAGCTATCAAGCTCACAAAGCACATGGCTGAGCATGGTGTAAACATTCTTGGTACTCCTCCTGACGCTATCGACG
>CALEJX010000065.1 GCA_937898375.1 uncultured Ruminococcus sp. | reverse complement strand
GTATTATAGCACAACCCTCCCACCCATTCAATAAAGATACTATGAACAATGGGTTTACTTTTTATATAGCAAACGCTGTCTTTAGGAAAAATATTGCAAGTTCCCGACAAATGTGTTATAATGAAAATATAATGCAAAAAATACTATCGGAGGGGTAAAAGTGGATAAAATCGTCGCTGTCGGCGGACACATAAACGCATCTATAAACTTTGCCATGCAGCAAAACTATGTACCTATCATAAGAAGTCTGGTGGTAAATAACGACTCAGAGGAAACTCTCGAGAACATCGACCTTAAAATAACCTTTGAGCCTGAGTTCGCAAAGGAATTTACATATCATATCGGCACTATCCCTGCAAAAAGCTCTGCCGAGATATTCCCTGTGAGAATAACCACCAACACAGATTTTCTTTTCTCACTTACAGAAAAAATGGTGGGCAATATCACCATTGAGGTGCTTCAAAATGGCGAGAATATTTTCACCTATCAGAACACCATAGAGCTTCTCGCCTGCGATCAGTGGAGCGGCATAACTATTATGCCTGAGATGATTGCCGCATTCGTCACGCCAAATCACCCTGCCATTGCCGCAGTTATCCATGACGCTTCCACGTTTCTGAAAAAGTGGAAAGGCGACCCCTCTTTCACAGGCTATCAGACCAACAATCCAAACAACGTGAAGCTTCAAATGGCAGCAATTTTCGCCGCCCTTGTTCAGCAGAAAATAGTCTATAACGATCCCCCTGCAAGCTATGAAGCTGTGGGTCAGCGTATCCGCCTGCCCCATAAAGTATTGGAGCAGAAAATGGGTACTTGCCTTGACCTTGCCGTGCTTTATGCCTCCTGCCTTGAAGCTGTGGGACTTCACCCTCTGCTGTTTTTCATGACAGGACACGCATTCTGCGGCTGTTGGCTTGAAAACGAAACTTTTGCAGATTGCTGTGTTGACGACGTTTCCGCCATTGAAAAGCGCATTGCCGAAAACGCCGAAGAAATGCTCCTTGTGGAGTGTACAGACTTTATTGACAGCAACGTTCACGATATCGAGCGTATCGACCACGCCATGAAACACGGCAAAGACCATATAAGCAATATGGAATTTCAGTGCGTAATAGACATTATCCGCACCCGTGGAAGCGGCATAAGACCTATCCCTCTGCGCCCCGAACAGTCCTATTCAGGTATACAGCTTGCAGAAGACTCCGATAAGCCAAAAGAGATACTTGCCCCCTCCGAGCTTAACAGCTCACTTCTTGGCAAAGTGGCAGAGGGCGACGATAAACCCGTCACAAAAATGCGCATATGGGAGAGAAAGCTCCTTGATTTCAGCCTGCGAAATTCTCTTTTGAACTTCCGTGTCACAAAGAACACTATGCAGCTTATGACCGCCGACCTTGGAAAGCTTGAGGACGAGCTTGCAAGCGGAAGCGACTTCCGCATCATGGAAATGCCTGCTGAGTGGACAGTTTCCGTCCGTGACGCAAAAATATTTGCTGTTGAGAACGAAAAGGATCTTGTGACCAATATCGCCGAGAGCGAGTTCAAAAACAACCGCATAAGAACGTTTCTTAATGATAACGACCTTGACGCCGCCCTTAAAAACCTCTACCGCTCCGCAAAGGTGAGCATGGAGGAAAACGGCAGTAACACCCTTTTCCTCGCTTTGGGACTTCTCCGCTGGTATGAAAGCGACCTTTCCGAAAAGCCACGCTATGCCCCTTTGGTGCTTATCCCAATAGATATCGTCCGCAACACACGCAATAAGGGCTATATAATAAGGAGCAGACAGGAAGAAACTCAGATAAACGTCACCCTCCTTGAATATCTTCGTCAGGACCACGGCATCAATATCACAGGTCTTGACCCTCTCCCACTTGACGAACACGGCATAGATCTGCCGCTGGTTTTCAATACTATCCGTCAGGCTATAATGGGCAAAAAGCGCTGGAACATCGAAGAATATGCCTTTATCGGTCTGTTCTCGTTCAGCCAGTTCGTAATGTGGAACGACCTGCGCAACCGCTCGGAGGAGATAAGCCAAAACAAGGTGGTGTCCAGCCTTATGGCAGGCTCTCTCACCTATACCCCCGAGGATATAAGCATAACCCCTGAGAATATAGATTCCGACCTTGACCTTGAAAGCATGGCAGTGCCAATGAGCGCAGACTCCTCACAGCTTGCCGCTATTGCCGCCGCAGAAAGCGGACAGAGCTTTGTTCTTCACGGGCCTCCTGGAACAGGAAAATCTCAGACTATCACAAATATGATAGCAAACGCCCTTTATAATGACAAGTCCGTGCTGTTCGTTGCCGAAAAAATGGCAGCCCTCAACGTGGTGCAAAAACGTCTTGCCAACCTAGGGCTTGACCCGTTCTGCCTTGAACTCCACTCCAACAAAACAAACAAGACCTCTGTCCTTGCAGAGCTTGACAAAGCCCTTGAAGTGGGCAAAATAAAGTCCCCCGAGGAGTATTCCGCCGAAGCTGCAAGGCTCAAAGCTCAAAAAGCCCAGCTTAATGACACCATAGCCGCACTTCACGAAAAGCGCAGCTGCGGCATAACACTTTACGAAGCTATCTCAGCCTATGAGCGCAGTATATCCGAAAAAGACAAGATATCGCTTTCAAAAGATATACTCGCAAACATCACAAAAGAAAACCTCGACCGCTGCAGCGACCTTGTGCATAGATATTCCATTGCCATAGCCGAAACAGGCGACTTTGCCGACTTCCCTCTAAAAGATATCGGCATTACATCATATTCCATAGAACAGCGTGACAAATTCCACACCGAAGCCGCCGACCTTGCACAAAAAGCCGCCGTTTCCTCTCAGTGTGCCCACGCTCTCGCACAGGCTTATAACTACAGCGGCGACCTTGACAAGACAGCAGTAAAAATGCTTTCCGACGTATACAAAGCTTCCACCGCCGACGGCGAACTTCTCGACGGACTTCTCTGCGCACCTCACTATGATATCACCCTGCAAAAGATAAAAAATACCCTCGCAGTAGGAAAAGAGTATACTTCTCTTTGCACCGATATCCTCAGCCGCTTTGAAAAAAGCATTTTTGACCTCCCTGCCTCAGAATCAAAAATGCTCTATAAGCAAGCGGAGCAAAGCTGGTTTTTGCCAAAAGCCATGAAGCTTGGAAAGCTCACAAAAAGCGTAAAGCTCCATGCCAAAGACCCTGCTTACGTCACAAAAGCAAATCTCGGTGAAATTCTCGATAAGCTTTGCACCATAAGCGAAAAGAAAGACACCCTGCGAAGCCTGCCGTCAGATGTAACAGCGCTTCTCACAGGCATTTACATGAATGAGCAGACCGATTGGAGCGCCCTTGAAAAAGCCGTTTCAAAGACCCACAGCCTTATGAACGCCATTAAGCAGAAAGCAGGCGCTGACTCTGCACAAATGGCTCAGACCATTTCAAAGGCAAACTGCGCTTCTGAGGGACAGGCTCTCTCCTCATTCCTTGAAAAGCTTTCAGCCTTTGAGAACAGCTTCTCAGCTGATATGACCGCCATAGAAGCAAGCGCAGATTGGCTAAGCTTATCCGCAGAAAAACTCCATACCTACGCCGAAAACGCCGACAAGCTTCGTTACGCCGCCCCGTTCAACAGCGTTGACAAAGAGCTTTCCGACAATGGACTTTCAGGCGTCAGCGAAAGCTACCGCACAGGCAATGTTGACAGCGAAAACGTAGAAAAAGCATTCTCCTGCGCAGTAAACTATCAGCTTGCACTTATGATAATAAACAGCGATAAACGCCTTAGGGAGTTCAGCAGTAACAGCGCAAATGACCTTATCACGCAGTTTAAAGGCACACTCGACAAGTTCTCACGCCTGACCATACAAGAGCTTTTGGCACGCCTTTCCGCAAAAATACCGGCCCAAGGCTCAGCCTGCGCTTCCACCTCTGAAATGGGCATACTCAAACGTGCCATAAAGAGCAACGGCAGAATGATGTCCCTTAGAAGCCTTTTCGATAAGATACCAAATCTTCTCCGCAAGCTCTGCCCTTGTATGCTCATGAGCCCAATATCAGTTGCACAGTATATCGACCCCTCGTTCCCGAAATTCGACCTTGTTATCTTTGACGAAGCTTCACAGCTTCCAACAGCCGAAGCCGCAGGCACTATCGCAAGGGGCGAGAACGTTGTTATCGTCGGCGACCCTAAACAGCTCCCTCCGACAAACTTCTTCTCCTCAAACAGGATAGACGAAGAAAACAGCGAGAAAGAAGACCTTGAAAGCCTCCTTGACGATTGCCTTGCTATCTCGATGCCGCAGCAGTATCTCAAATGGCACTATCGTTCACGCCATGAGAGCCTTATCGCCTACAGCAACATGAAATACTATGACAATAAGCTTCTCACATTCCCATCTCATAACGACCTCATTTCAAAGGTTAGCATTATCCACCCAGAGGGTCACTATGACAAGGGCAGAACAAAGCAGAACAAGGCGGAAGCAAGAGCCGTTGTTGACGAGATAATAAGACGAATGAGCGACGAAAAGCTACGCAATGACAGCATAGGCGTTGTAACATTCAGCTCTGTTCAGCAAGATCTCATTGACGATATGCTCTGCGAAGAATGGGCAAACCACCCTGAACTTGAAAAACTTGACCAGAAATCCCCTGAGCCTATCTTCATCAAAAACCTTGAAAACGTCCAAGGCGACGAGCGTGACGTTATACTGTTCTCTGTCGGCTATGGTCCTGATGAAAAGGGACAGGTTTCAATGAACTTCGGTCCTCTCAACCGTGACGGCGGCTGGCGACGTCTTAACGTGGCAATATCCCGTGCAAGAAAAGCCATGATAGTCTACTC
>CALEJX010000064.1 GCA_937898375.1 uncultured Ruminococcus sp. | reverse complement strand
CGCCGACCTTCTTTGCGTCAACGCCAACGCATATGCACTGACAGCCGAAAATATCTGCGCCGTCTTTTATAAGCTGAGGGTTCTGCACTGCCTGAGAGTTCACAGACACCTTGTCTGCGCCTGCACGGAGAGTGTCTCTGATATCGTCAACAGTTTTGATGCCGCCGCCCACAGTGAGAGGTACGAACACCTTTTTCGCCGTTTCACGAACAACGTCAAGCATAACTCCTCTGCCCTCGTGGGAGGCTGTTATGTCATAGAAAACTATCTCGTCTGCACCCTGAAGATTGTATTCATATGCGCACTCCACAGGGTCGCCGACTTCTTTTATTCCCTCGAAATTTACGCCCTTTACTACCTTTCCGTCACGCACATCAAGGCATGGTATAATTCTTTTTGCAAGCATATCATTTTACCTCCTGTGACAGTTTCGCAAAGTTTTCAAGTATTTTTAGACCTGTTTTTCCGCTCTTTTCAGGGTGGAACTGACAGCCGAAGATATATCTTCCGTCTGATACCACCGCAGGAACTTTTGAGCCGTATTCGCAGTAGGCATACAGATCTTTATTATCGCAGAAAGCCTTATATGAGTGTACAAAATAAACATACTCGTCATTGCCAAGCCCGTCAAAAAGGGGACAATCGTGGTTATACACAAGCTTGTTCCAGCCCATGTGGGGGATAACAAGGTCAGGCTCGTTTATCTTGTCAACATAGCCGCCGATAAGACCAAGACCTTTGCACTCCTCAAACTCATAGCTTTTCTCGAAAAGCAGCTGCATTCCAAGGCAAATGCCAAGGAAAGGCTTTATTTTAGCCTGCTCCTTGATAGTGTCGATAAGTCCGCTAAGGCTGAGCATATTCATTGCCCAAGGAAAAGCTCCCACGCCGGGGAGAATGATTGCGTCGGCTTTTTCTATATCTTCTTTTTTATCTGTCAGCTTGTTTTCAAATCCAAGATAGTCCAGAGCGTTTTTTACTGAGAATATATTGCCTGCACCGTAGTCGATTATTGCTATCATTTAAAGCACTCCTTTGGTGGATAAAACTCCTGTTCCTGTTATTTTTACAGCGTCTTTCAAAGCGTGAGCCACTGCCTTGTACATTGCTTCTGCAATATGATGATCGTTCTTGCCGTACTCCTCACGGATATGCAGTGTAATACCTGAATTGAAAGCAAAGGCTCTGAAAAATTCTTCCGTCAGACAGGTGTCATACTGTCCTATCCTGTCGTCATGGAACTCAGCATTGAACGCAAGGAAAGGTCTGCCGCTTATATCCAGCGAGCAGAAAGCCAGCGCTTCGTCCATTGGAACGAAAGCCGAGCCGTATCTTGCAATGCCTGCTTTGTCGCCGAGGGCTTCCGCAAAGGCTTTTCCAAGGCATATGCCAACGTCCTCAACTGTGTGGTGTCCGTCAACATAAAGGTCGCCTGTGCACTCAACTTCCATATCTATGCCGCTGTGCACTCCAAGTGCTGTGAGCATATGGTCGAAAAAGCCTATGCCAGTGTTTACACTTACTTTGCCCTCGCCGTCAAGCTTAACGAAAACCTCTATATCAGTTTCCTTAGTTTTTCTTTTTATCTCCGCTGTACGCATTTTTATCACCTTTACCGCTTAAAATCTTACCTTTATTGCATTTGCGTGAGCCGTCAGACCCTCTTTTTCTGCAATAAGAACGATATCGTCCTTTGCTTCTCTGAGAGCGTCTTCAGTATAGTATGTAAAGCTTGAACGCTTCTCAAAGCTGTTTACAGACAGCGGCGAGAAAAATCTTGCTGTGCCGCTTGTTGGAAGAACGTGGTTTGGACCTGCATAGTAGTCGCCAAGCGGCTCTGAAGCATACTGACCGAGGAAGATAGAGCCTGCGTTGTCAAGTCTGCCAAGATACTCCATAGGGTTTTCAAAAAGCACTTCAAGGTGTTCAGGTGCAAATCTGTTTGCAAGGTCGCAGGCTTCGTCCTTTGTGTTGCAGATAAGGATAGCGCCGTAATTTTCAAGAGAGCTTTCGATTATCTCTTTTCTTGAAAGAGTCTGCACCTGTCTGTTGATCTCTTCGATAGTTCTGTCTGCGATGCTCTCGCTTGTTGTAACAAGGATAGCGGAAGCAAGCTTGTCATGCTCTGCCTGTGACATAAGGTCAGCGGCAATGAACTTAGGGTTAGCTTTTTCATCAGCCATAACGAGTATCTCACTTGGACCTGCGACCATGTCGATATCAACAACGCCGTAAAGAAGCTTCTTCGCTGTTGCAACATAGATATTTCCAGGACCTACTATCTTGTCAACCTTTGGTATCTCCTCAGTGCCGTAAGCAAGTGCTGCGATAGCCTGTGCGCCGCCGCTCATGAACACTCTGTCAACTCCGCAGAGAGCTGCTGCCACAAGGATATCCTTGTTAGGTGTGCCGTCTTTGAGAGGCGGTGTCACCATGATTATTTCCTTAACGCCTGCTATCTTTGCAGGAACAGCGTTCATAAGCACACTTGAAGGATAAGCTGCTGTGCCGCCCGGAACGTAAAGACCAACTCTGTTAAGTCCTCTTACTTTTTGACCGAGGATACAGCCGTTTTCCTTAGCGTTTATAAAGCTCTGTGACTTCTGTCTCTGGTGAAAATCTGTGATGTTTTCAACTGCGTTGAGCATTGCGTCAACAAAGTCCTGATCTGCTTCTGTGAGAGCGTCATTTATAACGTCTCTCGGAACTTCATAATACTCTGGGAGCTTGCCGTCAAACTTTTCTGTATAAGCCTTTACAGCGTTGTCGCCTCCCTCTCTGACAGTTTCGATTATTTCATTAACAACGGCAGTGACTTTCTTATTTGTTTCGCCGCTTCTCTTTTCAAGCTGCTTGAAAAACTCTACCTCGTCTTTGCCGTTGACAAAAATCTTCTTTATTTCAGCCATTTCAATACTGTCCTTTCCGTGTATCTAAACTACTTGTCGATATTTTCTTCAACAAGCTTTACAAAATTCTCGATCTCCTGCTGGCGCATTTTCATGCTTACCATATTTACTATAAGTCTTGCAGAGATAGGGCAAACATCCTCGATAACTTCAAGACCGTTTTCTTTAAGCGTCGTGCCTGTTTCAACGATATCAACGATACCGTCAGCAAGCTCAAGGAGCGGAGCAAGCTCAACAGAGCCTTCTATCTTAATGATGTCAACGTCCATGCCCTTTGCTTCAAAAAATCTTCTTGTGATGTTAGGATACTTTGTTGCAACTGTTTTTACATCAAATCCGCCGTAGAACTTTGAGCCTTTCTTTGTGGCAAGTGCAAACTTACATCTGCCGAAGCCGATATCAACAAGTTCAAAGAACTTGCCCTGCATTTCCATGATAGTGTCCTTGCCAACAACGCCCATGTCGCACACGCCATGCTCAACATATGTGATAACGTCATTTGCCTTTGCAAGCACAACTTCAAGATTTCCGTCAGGTACAGGAAGAATAAGCTTTCTTCCCTTTTCTCTTATTGCAGTACAGTCATAGCCTATCTTTTCTAAAAGACCGACTGTATCCTTTTCAAGTCTGCCCTTTGTAAGAGCTATCCTAAGGGGTCTGTTCATTTTAACTTATCCTCCAAACTATATATCAAGCTCTGTTATCTCGCTGCCAACGACCACAAGCTTCTTTATTCCCTTTGACTTTGCGTAAGCCTTTGTTTCATCGAGGGTGTTGAAAAGCGAGTTTTCAACTGTCAGACCCTCTCTTACAAGCGCCTGAGCGTGTTCGATAGCTTCAACCACATAGCCCTTTTCGCCAAACACAACAGCGTCAGGAGTTCTGAGCTTTGGTGCTCCGCCCAGCTTTTCGATATGTCTTGCAACAGAGTCAACGCTTATGCCAAATCCCACCGCAGGGCAATCGTTGCCGAACTCTGCAA
>CALEJX010000063.1 GCA_937898375.1 uncultured Ruminococcus sp. | reverse complement strand
GAAATCTTAATCATCTAAATTACACCTCCATAAAATGTAATCCGTCCGATCAGCTATCTCTGACCGTGACTTTGATCCTGCCTGAAAATTCCTCAGCTAAGAAATACAAATGAGTGAGAAGCCCTAAAAGAAGCTTGTCTCCCTCCCCTGAGCCGTCATTTTCGAGCTTTAATATTATTTCGTTTTCTTCCACTGCGACATCAGCCTTTATCTTAAAAGCCTCAGTGACAGTGTTAGCCGTCAACATTACAGCAGACGATACGCTTGCACAGCATACGTCCTCGCCGTAGTCTGCATAACCTGCGTGACCCGTTATACGAAATCCCACAAGTTTGTCATGCTCATTTCTGAAAAAATCAGCACAGATCATTATGCGTTGATAGCTTCGATCATAACCTTAGTGTAAGGCTGTCTGTGACCGATCTTGGTCTTTTCGCCCTTCTTTGGCTTGTAAGTGAATACAGTCACCTTCTTGGACTTGCCGTTCTTGATGACCTTAGCTGTTACGGAAGCGCCGTCAACATATGGAGCGCCAACCTTGATACCGTCGTCAGCGCCAACAACCATTACCTTATCGAAAGTAACAGCGTCCTCAGCGTTTACGTCCAGCTTTTCTACGAAAACCTCATCACCAGGTTTTACCTGATACTGCTTTCCGCCTGTTTCAATTACTGCGTACATTACGAATGCACCTACCTTTAAATAAACTCGCTACGCACGGTGGTCTGCGAACACAAACACTTATGACCGTGAATATGCGGCTTTAATATCATAACATATCCGCCAACAAAAGTCAAGCGCAGTCTAATTTTCATCGTAAAATTTACAGAAATTTAACTTTTATGATGTAAGTTACCGAGCCTTGACCTATGATACAAACATTTCTCACCAAACCTATTGTAAACATCGAAAAAATATGCTATAATAAATGTGTATTCATTATATAATATTACGAAAGAGGTCGAAGAACAATGACAAATTCTTATGAAAGCCCGTTTTGTACCAGATATGCAAGCAAGGAAATGCAGTATATTTTCTCTGCTGACAAGAAGTTCACTACTTGGAGAAAGCTGTGGGTAGCACTTGCTCGTGCTGAAATGAAGCTCGGTCTTAACGTTACTCAGGAGCAGGTAGACGAACTTGAAGCTAATATCGATAATATAGATTACGCTGCTGCTGCAGAGCGTGAAAAGCTTGTGCGCCACGACGTTATGTCACACGTTTATGCCTATGGTCTTGTTTGCCCAAAGGCAGCAGGTATTATCCACCTTGGCGCAACTTCCTGCTATGTAGGCGACAACACAGATGTTATCATCATGAGAGACGCACTTAAAGTCGTAAAGAGAAAGCTTGTCAAAGTTATCGACCAGCTTGCAAAGTTCGCTGATAAGTATAAGGCTATGCCTTGCCTTGCTTATACTCACCTACAGCCTGCACAGCTCACAACAGTGGGCAAGAGAGCTACTCTTTGGTGCAATGAGCTTCTTATGGACCTGGAAGATCTGGACTTCAGACTTGCAAACCTTAAGCTTCTCGGCTCAAAGGGTACAACAGGTACTCAGGCTTCATTCATGGAGCTTTTCCATGGTGATACCGATAAGGTAAAAGAGCTTGAAAAAATGATAGCAGAAGAAATGGGCTTTGACGCTGTCGTTCCTGTTTCAGGTCAGACCTATTCAAGAAAAATGGACTATCAGGTATGCTCAGTTCTCGCCGGTATCGCTCAGTCCGCTATGAAGTTCTCAAACGATATAAGGATTTTGCAGTCATTCAAAGAGATAGAAGAGCCATTTGAGAAAAATCAGATAGGTTCTTCCGCTATGGCATATAAGAGAAATCCAATGAGAGATGAGAGAATAACTTCACTTGCCAGATACGTTATCTGCGACGTCCTCAATCCTGCATTCACAGCAGGTACACAGTGGTTTGAGAGAACTCTTGATGACTCTGCAAACAAGAGAATTTCTGTTGCCGAAGCTTTCCTCGGCGTTGACGCTATACTTAATATCATGCTCAATGTTACCGACCCTGACAACGGTTTGGTAGTATATGACAAGATAATCAGAAGAAGAGTTATGGCAGAGCTTCCTTTCATGGCTACCGAGAACATTATGATGGACGCCGTAGAAAAGGGCGGAAACAGACAGGAACTTCACGAGAGAATTAGAGAATATTCAATGGTAGCAGGCGCAAGAGTTAAGAAAGAGGGACTTGACAACAACCTCTGCGAGCTTATCCTCAATGACCCTATGTTCATGATAACAAAGGAAGAAATGGATAAGATAATGAAGCCTGAGAACTTTATCGGCAGATGCCCACAGCAGGTCGACGAGTTTATCGAGAATTGCGTAAAGCCTGTTGTTGAAGCAAACGGCGTTTCTGATGATGTTGCAGAAATAAACGTATAATACCACACAATAAATATTTTTCAGCGGGCTGACAGGCCTTTTTGGCTTGTTATGCCCCTGAATTTTATCTGATAAACACCACGCAAAAGAAAGGCGGTATACACCATGGCAGAATATTATACAGGCAAACGCTGTCCGAAATGCGGCGGCAGAAATTGTCAGCTTATAAGCGAAACAGACTACAGAAGCGGAAAATACGGCTTTGGCAAAGGCTGCTGCGGCTATATACTGTTCGGTCTGCCCGGACTTATCTGCGGACTTTGCGGAATGGAAAGCAAGTCAAAAACACGCTCCTATTGGGTCTGCCCCGACTGCGACTATAAGTTCAGGGCATGAGAAAGAGAAAAGACCCATATGCGCTGTGGCTTTATCTTATGAAGCTTGGCGCGGAGGCAGGCTGTCACCAGCGCCCTGACAGAAGCTTCTTTTTCCACGGCTGGCAGTTCCCTGTCTGTGCAAGGTGTACGGGCGTGCTTGTGGGACAGCTTATAGGCTTTCCGTTAGCCCTAAAGAAAAATATATCCGCCCTGACAGCCGTCTTGTGCTGTGAAACAACCATGCTTGATTGGCTTTTGCAGTATTCAGGGGTGAAAAAGTCCACCAATAAACGGAGGCTGGTAACAGGTCTGCTTGGGGGCTTTGGGCTTGCGGTGGCGTATGTGGATATCATCAGATTTGTGATAAAAAAGATAAAAAGGGGAGCGAAAACGTGATAATAGAAACAGACAGACTTTATATGCGCAGGCTCACCGAGGGCGACTTTGTCGCTCTCTGCAAGATCTTGCAGGACGAAAAGTGTATGTACGCCTACGAACACGCCTTTTCTGATGAAGAAGTGAGGGAGTGGCTTTGTAAACAGCTTGTGAGATACCGCATTTACGGCTTCGGGCTGTGGGCTGTGATACTCAAAGAAAGCGGCGAGCTTATCGGACAGTGCGGTATCACCATTCAGCATACCGACAGAGAAAGCGTTATGGAAGTGGGCTATCTTTTCAGACGTGATTGTTGGAACAAAGGTTATTGTACCGAAGCGGCGAAAGCCTGCAAGGACTTTGCCTTTGAAAAGCTTGGCGCAGACGAGGTGTATTCCATTATTCGTGACAGCAACACAGCTTCAAGGCGTGTT
>CALEJX010000062.1 GCA_937898375.1 uncultured Ruminococcus sp. | reverse complement strand
CTTGCATAGTCCTCATTGCCCATTATAAGCTTGGCAGTGTCCTCCATTTTCTTCATAAAGGCAGCCACGTTCTGATCTGCTTCCGCATTCACCGCCGAGCAGAGCTGGGCTTCTTTCTTGAAAGCGTTCACGCCGCTGTAATAGCAGGTGCACACATACACAAGCATACAAGCCGCAAACAGCACTATACAGCTTGTTTTCAAAAAGGATTTTCTATATTTTTTTATTTTATCATACACTTCAAAATCAGCAGAGCTTTTCAAAGGGCTTATCACCTCTCAGGCTAAATTATTACAATCTTCATTAATTATAACACATATGCCCATAAGATAAGTGATTTTTTTGTTAATTATTGCTCAATTTGTAATGTACGGTTTATATTCTTCTCTGATAGCATACTGCCTTGCTTTCTTTGTGCGGCGCTTCTTTTTTGTTTCCGCTTCAAAGAGTGACAGTGCCGCCCATGCCGCTGTCAGCACGATGCCTGCTGCGAAAACAGCTCCCATATTCTTTTCTGCCGCCGCAATAAGCAGGAAAAACAGCACCATTCTCATTATGGTTTTCATAAGCCACCTGTCGCCGCCTGCGCCAGCCGCAACGATAAAAACATTCATCACAATTATCCATATCATTTTCACACACATCCTCATATTTTTTCTTTTTCTGTTTCGGGGCTGTATGTATGATAACATAACTTTATGATTTTGAGGGGTAATTTTTTGGACAGCAAGATTTTTGTCGATATGCACAGATAAGAACGTTTGTTTTGATATAAATTCTACAAATCCAAAAGACCCCGTGGCAAAAGCCGCAGGGTCTTTCAGAGAAGTAAGAAGTATAATATGAAGAAAAAATTATGAATGGGGAATGCGTAAGTTATGTATTTTCCTGTGTCATTTCACTTTTGCCGCACTCTGAAAATTCAGAGCACAGCTTTATGAAATGAAAAGAAGAATGAAGGAAAATTATATATGAAAACTCCGAAGAGTAATTAGTTGACGGAACTTTCAGCAAGCTCTCAAAGCTTTTGCCTGAGGTCTTTCTCGGTGTTCCTCTGACCTTGTATATATAATACCTGTTCAATATGATAGTTTTATGAAAAGACACTGAAAATAAGCTGATAAGAAAAGCAAAGTGGTTTTCATAAAGTAAAAGTACAAAACGCCTGCTCACATCAGCATACACCGCACCCCCTGTAGGGGCGAAC
>CALEJX010000061.1 GCA_937898375.1 uncultured Ruminococcus sp. | reverse complement strand
ACACCGAAAACAGGCTCGCTCTTTGCGGTGATAAGTCTCTCGCCAACACCAAACATATCAACCTTTGCACCCTGATATATCATATCTCTTATAAGATACTCGTCAAGGGCGTTTGAAGCACATATCTTGCAATCAGTATAACCTGCTTCGTCAAGCATTTTTCTTGCTTTTTTAGAAAGATAAGTTATATCGCCTGAGTCTATCCTTATTCCCACAGGGCGGCAGCCCATAGGTTTCAGCACTTCGTCAAAGGCTTTTATCGCATTAGGCACACCGCTTTTCAGCACGTTGTAAGTGTCTACCAGCAGTACAGCACCCTTAGGATAGCACTTGCAGTATGTCTTGAAAGCTTCAAGCTCGCTGTCAAACATCTGCACCCAAGAGTGCGCCATTGTGCCTGTCGCATTGAAGCCGAAAAGCTGGTCTGTGATAGTGCAGGCTGTTCCCGAGCAACCGCCTATTCCTGCGGCTCTTGCGCCAAGAATCGCAGCGTCTGCGCCATGGGCACGTCTTGAACCGAACTCTGAAACCGCCCTGCCCTGAGCTGCTCTTACGATACGATTAGCTTTTGTGGCGATAAGTGTCTGATGATTTATGCAAAGCAGAAGATAAGTTTCCACAAGCTGAGCCTGAACAGCAGGCGCTCTCACTGTGATGATAGGCTCGTTAGGGAACACCGCCGTACCCTCAGGCACAGCGAAAATGTCACCTGTAAAGCGGAAGTCTTTAAGATAATCTAGGAAGCCCTCGTCAAAAATGCCCTTTGAGCGCAGGAACTCTATGTCCTCCTCATCAAAATGCAGATTTTCAATATAGTCTATGACCTGTTCCAAACCGCAGGCAATGGCAAATCCGCCGCCGTCAGGTATCTGTCTGAAAAACAGGTCAAAATAAGATATCTTTTCCTGCATACCGCTGACAAAATAGCCGTTTCCCATAGTCAGCTCGTAAAAATCGCACAGCATAGTGTAATTGAATTTGTCCATTTTTTCTCTCTCCTTTTCAACTTATAACAAAAGGGACTAATGTCCCTCTTGTTGTTTTACCATATTATATCACTTTGCAGGTGCAGAAACCTGAACTAAAGCGCAAATTTTTCTGAATATTCAGCCAACAGCTTCTCGTAATAGTCAGGGCCGTTCCTGTGAAGCTTGTCGAGATATTCATGCTTTTTAAGGCTGTTGTATTTCTCCTGATTAGCGATAAGATAAACCGCAATGTTTGAGCAGTGGTCTGATATCCTCTCAACATTTGTGAGAATGTCAAGGAAGTTCACGCCCACCTCGATGTTGCAAAGACCATTCTTTGCCCTGTCGATATGAACAGCTTTAAGCTCCTCGACAAGTCTGTCTACCACTTCTTCAAGCGGCTCTATCTCTTTGAGAACTGTCATGTCCCCTGTCTTTGTGGCTTCAATAGCAAGCCCGATTATCTCTTGGATAGCGTTGCACACAACGTCAAGCTCGTGCTTTGCCTGCTCAGAGAAGCTAATTTCCTTTTCGTAAAGAACATCAGCCGTTTCATAGATGTTTATGGTATAGTCGCCTATTCTCTCATACTCTGAGATAAGATGGAAAAGCGCCGTAACAGTTCTCGACTCGTCCTCGTTCAGACCGCAGTCGTTGAGCTTTATTAGATACGAACCAACTCTGTCCTCCAGCCGGTCGATAAGCTCCTCACGCTCTTTTATCTTGTCGATAGCCTTAAGGTCATACTTGTCAAAAAGCTCTCTTACTGCAATAAAATTCTTCTGCGCCAGCACACCCATTTGCACAACTGCCTCTGTAGCCTGTGCGATAGCAACGTTTGGAGTAACAAGAAATCTGTCGTCAAGAAGATCTTCCTTAGTGAAAGTATCGTCGTCCTCAGCATTCTTCTTATCTCTGATAGTCCATTCAGCAAGCTTTTCAAGCACTGTGTAGAACGGCAGGAAGATTATAGTTACCACAACGTTGAAAATAGTGTGGAAGTTTGCGATACTGCCCGTTGTAAAGCTCTTATTCCAAAACGGAAGTCCTATTGTATACTGAATGATATAAACGCCGATAAGGAAGATTATAGTGCCAATAAGATTGAAATAGAAGTGTATCATAGCGGCTCTCTTAGCGTTCTTTGAAGCGCCTATGCTTGAAATAAGTGGAGTAGCGCAAGTACCGATGTTGGTACCCATTATGATAGGGAACGCAGAAGCGAATGTGATAGCGCCCGATACTGAAAGAGCCTGCAAAATTCCTATAGAAGCGGCTGACGACTGTATGATAGCTGTAAAGACAGCACCCACCAACACGCCCAAAACAGGATTTTTAAGCGCCGCAAATATCTGCTCGAACTGCGGAAGTTCAGCCAGCGGAGCGATCTTCTCCTGCATAAGTATCATTCCCGTAAAGAGAATGCCTATGCCCATCATGATCTCGCCAACGTTCTTTGTCTTGTTCTTCTTTCCCACCATTATGATGATAAGACCGATAACGATAAGTATAGACGAGAAGTTTGACGGCTTGCAAAGCTGCAATAT
>CALEJX010000060.1 GCA_937898375.1 uncultured Ruminococcus sp. | reverse complement strand
CCAAGTCCTCCGCCTGTTTATGGGGCGGTATCCTATCTGGCATGACGATTATCTTGTCAAGTGCTGCCTGCTCCGCAACGCTTCTGAGACAGTTTAAATGCCCCAAATGGACTGGATTGAACGTACCGCCGAAAACGCCTATTTTCATTACTTTGATTTTAGCTTTATAACAGGCTCTTTTTCGTTGCGCTTATAAAGCACTGCCTTTGAGCCTATTACCTGAACTACCTCAGCAGATATTTTTTCAGCTATCTCCTCTGCGGCTTCCCTAGCGGTGTACATAGAATTGTCAAGCACCTTTATTTTTACAAGCTCGTGAACTCTCAGGTAATCGTCTATCTGTGCAACCTGAGCATCACTAACGCCGCCCTTGCCTATCTGAAAAGCAGGCTGTATAAGCGAAGCCATGCCTTTGAGTTCTGCTCTTTGTTTAGTTGTTATCATAATTTAATTCCTTTCAAGTTTACTGCTTTGTGAGCTGTTCAAGCAAAGCTTTCAGTGCGTTTGCTCTATGGGAAACGGCGTTCTTTGTTTCTGCGTCCACCTGTGCAAAGCTCTTGTCTCCATACATGAAGATAGGGTCATAGCCGAAGCCGTTTTCGCCAACAGGCTCGTGAGCTATCTTGCCGAAAACCTTGCCTTCAACTGCGATCTCCTTGCCGTTAGCTTTGATGAAATGAATAGTACAGGTAAAATGCGCTCCCCTTTTGTCGTCGGGTACGTCTTTCATTTTTTCAAGCACAAGTGCAGTGCGCTCATCGTCAGTATCAAGTTCACCGTATCTCGCAGAGTATACTCCAGGCTCGCCGTTCAGTGCGTCTATCTCAAGACCGCTGTCGTCTGCAAGTACAGCACAGCCGCAAAGCTTGAATGCCGCTCTTGCCTTTAGAGCCGAATTTTCTGCAAAGGTCGTGCCTGTCTCCTCGACATCAAGTGTCAGACCTGCCTCTGATTGTGAGAACACCTCATAACCAAGCGGCTCGAGAAGCTGTTTATATTCTCTTATCTTGCCTTTATTGTTGCTTGCAATAACAAGTTTCATGGTTTCTCCTTTAGCTGTGTATATAGGATATCTTGTTTTTCTTAAGTTTGTCACGGCATTTGTTTGCTTTATCTCTGAAAACTGTACCGATACAGTCTTCGTTGAAAACAACTCTCATGCCACATTCTATTGCGCCTATTGCAGTGTTGATAACGGAAATACCGCCGTCAACGCCTACTATCTCGATCTCTTTCACATTTCTTGCTCTCATGAAATCTTCAAGAGCAACGTTTGAGAAAGCGTCAGGCTTGCTCTTAGAATAAATATTTTTGGAAACAACTTTCAGCTTCGCTGGAAAGCTTGCCGCAGGTGTTCCCTCTTTGGGCATTCCTCCACCCAAAAGTCCCTTTTTGTAGCTGACGATATTGTTTATGGCGTCAATAAGTGCGTCAGCATCATATGAGTATGTAGTCTTGTCTCTGCCCTTCCCTACATACATTTCCTGCATATCAACTACAAACAGAACCTTATCCATAAAAAATTCCCCCTGATTTTTATACTTTTAAGTGTCTAATCCAATATTTTATTGTTACTATTCAAACAGCGCTTCAACAAAATCTCTTGCTGAGAACGGCTGTATGTCGTCTATTTTTTCGCCTACTGTGACAAGCTTCACAGGCACTTGCAGATCATCGGTTATGCTGATAATTATTCCGCCTTTGGCTGTACCATCAAGCTTGGTAAGAATAATACCCGTTATATCAGCTACCTCGTTGAACTGTCTTGCCTGATTTACTGCATTCTGTCCCGTCGTGGCGTCAAGTGCAAGCAGAACTTCAAGGGAGCAGCCCTCTGCCTGCTGGTGAACTATACGGGATATCTTTTTCAGCTCGTCCATAAGATTTTTCTTATTGTGAAGCCGTCCTGCTGTATCGCATATAACAACGTCAGCCTGTCTTGCCTTGGCAGCCGCCAGTGCGTCAAATACAACAGAAGCAGGGTCTGAACCTTCATTGTGCTTGATTATATCAACGCCTGCACGCTTTGTCCACACCTCAAGTTGGTCAATGGCAGCCGCTCTGAAAGTATCAGCCGCCGCAACTATGACCTTTTTGCCATGATTGTGAAGCTGATAAGCAAGCTTGCCGATAGTCGTTGTTTTGCCGACGCCGTTTACGCCAATAACAAGAATTACTGACGGCGTTGTTGACATATCGAGCTTCTGATCCTCGCCGAGCATTTCTGTGATTATCTCTTTGAGCATATCTTTTATTTTCTCAGGCTCTTTAACGCCCTCCTGCTTGACTTTCTGTCTTAGCTTATCGCATATCTTTTCGGAAGTGGTAATGCCGATATCGCAGAGGATAAGCGTTTCTTCAAGCTCTTCAAAAAGATCTTCATCTATCTTGCCGAATGAATGGAGCAGACTTTCTATTCTGCCCATCATAGAGTCTTTAGTCTTTTTCAGACCGTTTTTCAGCTTTTCAAAAAATCCCATTTCTTCACTCCTATTCTAATTTCATTTGACGTGTTTCCGAAACGTCCATTTTAAGAAGCTTGGAAACACCCTTTTCCTGCATCGTTACGCCGTACAGAACGTCCGCTTCTTCCATTGTACCACGTCTGTGGGTAATGGTGATAAACTGCGTTTTATCTGTAAGGTGGTGCAGATATTGTGCATATTTGCTTACGTTCACATCATCGAGCGCCGCTTCTATCTCGTCAAGGAGACAGAATGGTGACGGCGAAATTTTCAAAATCGCAAAATAAATTGCGATAGCCACTAGAGCCTGTTCTCCTCCTGAAAGGGACATAAGGTTTGTTATGACCTTGCCCGGCGGCTGAACGTTTATCTCAATGCCACATTCAAGAACATTGTTTGGGTCTGTGAGGATAAGCTCGCACTGACCGCCGCCGAAAAGCTCGGTGAAAATTTTCTTGAAGTTCGCATTTATGCGTTCAAAGCTGTCGGTGAACATATTCTTCATGTTCTCTGTCAAGTCCTCGATAAGCTTTTCAAGCTCTGTTTTTGACGTGTTAACGTCATTGAGCTGACCTGTGAGAAATTCATATCGCTGTGACACTTCCGCATATTCCTCGATTGCCCCAAGATTTACGCTTCCAAGATTTTTTATCTTGCCACGAAGTTCGTTGAGCCGCTTATTTGCCGCAGATATATCCTCAATATCCTCGGCTATTTCTGCGGCGTCGCTTCTTGTAAGCTCATAATCGTCCCAAAGCTGTGCCACAAGCTTGTCAAAGCCTGCGGTAACAGATTTTTTCTGTTCCTCCGCTCTTGTAATCTGACCTGAAAGCGTTTCTTTCTCGTCCATTTTGTGCTTCTGCTTGGTGCGAAGTTTGTTAGCGGCATTGTCAAGTTCGATATGCTCGCGCTGAGCTTGCTCTGCCATTTTCTGTGCGGCAGCTATTTTCTCGTCAGCGCCGCTAAGTTCCTGTCTGGTCTGAGAAATAAGCTCTTTCTTCTCAGCTATCTTCTTTTCACACTCGGAGATATTATCAGTCAGCTTGCCGCTGTCGGTATCACTGTCGCCAATAGTTTCTTCAAGCTGTGATATTGAAAGTTTGCAGGCGTCAAGGTCTTTTGAAAGCTCTGCCGCCATTATCTTCATCTGAGAAAGTTCCTCGCTAAGATGTTCACGCTTAGTTTTAAGTTCTGCCTGCTCGTTCTGAGAGTCAGCAAGCTTGGCTTCATTATCTGATATCTCAGCTTCGATCTCGGAAAGTTCTGCCTGCGCCTTGTCGATATCCCCACTAACTGTCTTGTATTTATTTTTCAGGGTTTCGATAAATGTTTCTATCTCATCAAGCTTGTTTTCATAGTCAGAATAATACTCTGAAACACGCTTTATCTCCATTTCTAAACGCAGTATATCGCTGTTTACCTGTGCAAGCTGTTCCCTTAGTCCCTCAGTATCAGCGATATATTTTGATACCTCCTGATTAAGCTTCTCAGCCTGCTGTTTAAGCTCTGTAAAGGAGCTTTCAAGTGCTGTCTTTTTCTTAGCAAGCGCTTCCGCTTCATTTTTTCTTGTGAGCAGACCTGTCTGCTTGGAAACGCTTCCTCCAGTGAACGAGCCGCCTGCATTTATCACCTGTCCGTCAAGGGTAACTACACGGAATTTATAGCCGTATTTCTTAGCGATAAGAGTCG
>CALEJX010000059.1 GCA_937898375.1 uncultured Ruminococcus sp. | reverse complement strand
CTCTGCACGGATTTTTAAAGGGTTACGTGTTTAAAGACGGCATTCTGCGCCTTAACACCTTTAAAAAACAAACCGAAAAGGACGTGCTTAAAAGACCTTGTCCCAACTGCCGAAATAATCTCAGCCGTTGCGGATAAGCTTAACGAGTATAAACCAAGTATTATCGTCTGCGATCCCGTTATGGTCGCTACAAGCGGCGACGCTCTCTCCGAGGGCGGAACTGTCTTGACTATGCGGGAAAAGCTCTTTCCTATAGTTACGCTCCTAACACCGAATATCCCCGAAGCCGAAGCTATCTCAGGCTTGGAGATAAAGAATGAAAACCATATGGAAAAAGCCGCAAGGATAATAATGAACATGGGCGTGAAAAACGTCCTCGTCAAAGGAGGTCACCTCACAGGCGACGCAGTGGATCATCTCTGTACCCCAGAGGGCGTGCATAAGCTTGCCTGCAAGCGTGTGGACTCGCCTAATACCCATGGCACAGGCTGTACTCTGTCCTCTGCCATAACTGCAAACCTTGCCCACGGTATGGATATGCTCTCCGCCGTTACAAAAGCGAAAAACTATATCACCGAGGCAATAGAAAAATCATTTACAGTGGGCAAAGGACATAGCCCCGTTAATCACTTTTATGACTATTACGATTTGAAAGGAACTGTTCTATGAGAAATTATAAAACTCAAATGGAAGCCGCTAAAAAGGGTATCGTTACCCCTGAAATGGAAACCGTGGCTAAGAAAGAAAATATGGACGTAAACGACCTTATGGCTCTCGTTGCAGCAGGTCAGGTGGCTATCCCTGCCAACGTAAACCATACCTCTCTCTCCGCTGAGGGTATCGGTAAAGGTCTTAAAACTAAGATAAACGTAAATCTTGGTATCTCAGGGGACGCTAAGAACTATGACGTTGAGATGCAGAAAGTGGATATGGCTATCAAGTTCGGCGCTGAAGCTATCATGGATCTGTCAAACTATGGCAAGACCAATACTTTCAGAAAAGAGCTTATCGCAAAGTCTCCTGCCATGATAGGCACTGTTCCTATGTATGACGCTATCGGCTATCTGGACAAAGACCTCCTCGAAATATCCGCACAGGATTTCCTTAAAGTAGTAAAAGCCCACGCAGAAGAGGGCGTTGACTTTATGACTATCCACGCAGGTATCAACAGACGTGCAGTTGAAGCTTTCAGACGTGAGGGCAGAAAAATGAATATCGTTTCCCGTGGCGGCTCACTGCTCTTCGCATGGATGATGATGACAGGCAATGAAAACCCATTCTTCGAGTATTATGACGAGGTACTTGAAATACTCAGAGAGTATGACGTAACTATCTCACTTGGTGATGCACTCCGTCCGGGATGTCTCGCAGACGCTTCCGACGCCGCTCAGATCTCCGAGCTTATCGAGCTTGGCAACCTCACAAAGAGAGCGTGGGAAAAGGACGTTCAGGTAATGGTCGAGGGTCCAGGTCATATGGCAATGAACGAGATCGCCGCAAATATGATAATGGAAAAGAAGATATGCCATGGCGCACCTTTCTATGTACTCGGACCTTTGGTAACAGATATCGCTCCTGGCTATGACCATATCACATCAGCTATCGGCGGAGCTATCGCCGCAGCAAGCGGAGCAGACTTCCTCTGCTATGTTACCCCTGCCGAGCATCTCAGACTTCCTGACGTTGACGATGTTAAGGAGGGCATTATCGCCAGCAAGATAGCAGCCCATGCCGCAGATATCGCAAAGGGCGTAAAGGGCGCAAGAGATATCGACGATAAAATGGCAGCAGCACGTCACAAAATGGATTGGGACGAAATGTTTGAAATAGCTATCGACGGCGAAAAGGCAAGAAGATTTTTCGAGCAGACCCCGCCAGCCGACAGACACACCTGTTCAATGTGCGGCAAGATGTGCGCCGTAAGAACAACAAACATGATACTCGAGGGCAAAGAAGTAAAGTTCTGTTCAGAAAAATAAGCAGGGGCGTGCCCCTGCACCAAATTCGCATGAACACATTGTGCGAGCGACTTTACTTCGTATCCCGAGGATAGGTTTGTAATGAAACCCTACAATGTCATCTGTAGGGGCGAACATTGTTCGCCCGAAACGTCGCCCGTGTCATGCGTATTAAATGTACATATTAAATGTAGGGGCTGGCGAAATTTCCGTTCGCAAACTCACAGAAATACGACAGCCCACCATAGCGTGGTCTGTTAAAACGTCAAAACCAAATGATATTCAGCTCGGCTTCGTTTCCGTGATACCGCCATAAGTGCGGCGCTGCGGTCATTGCAGGCGAGCAGATATAAAAAGAATGTAATGTGCAAGAGGAGCGTCTTGCGAACTTTTTCATAAAAAGTATTCAGCGAGGGAACCCGTGTTTCGGGGTGAGAGGGTGCAATGGAGCGCCGACCGAAAATAATTTTACGTCAGATCGTGAGCGGATAGCATAGCCACGGTCTGCGTGCCGCTGGATAACTTGCTCTTTTTCGTTCGGCGGTGCGATACGATATGGAGGAATAAAAATGAAAAAGACAAACATTCACAAATTGGTATTCGCAGCAGTATTGGTAGCCCTTGCAGTGGCAGGCTCGCTTATCTCGTTCCCTATCGGCGCTTCAAAGTGCGCACCTGTTCAGCACCTTGTAAACATCATCGGTGCAGTTTTCCTTGGACCTGCATGGGCGGTAGGTGTAGGCTTCACAGCCGCACTTCTCAGAAATCTTTTGGGACTTGGCTCTCTCCTTGCGTTCCCAGGCTCAATGGTGGGCGCATTCGTTGCAGGTATGCTTTATAAGTACATAAAGAAGCTTCCAGCCGCTTATGTTGGCGAGCTTTTCGGCACATCTGTCCTCGGCGGACTTCTCGCATATCCTGTTGCAAGATTTCTCGTTGGCGCACCAGCCGCAGCAATAACAGTATATATCCTGCCTTTCTTTGTAAGCTGCGCAGGCGGTACAGTTCTTGCTATCATTATCGTTACAGCTCTTAAAAAGGCAAAAGTATTCGATAATTTCCTTGGCTTCTCAAAGGAGGTAAACGCATAATGAACGCTGTAACAGAAAGCTGCGCAAAGACAGCAGATAAGGTAAGAGATATATGCCCTTTGGTGCATTGTATCACAAATTATGTTACTGTAAATGACGTTGCAAACTGCATTCTCGCCATTGGCGCTTCACCTATCATGGCGGACGATATCGCAGAAGCAGCAGACATAACTTCTATATCAAAGGCTCTTGTTATAAATATGGGTACTCTCAACGCAAGAACAGTTGAGTCAATGGTGGCAGCAGGAAAGAAAGCTAACGAGCTTGGCGTTCCTGTAGTTTTCGACCCTGTAGGAGCAGGAGCTTCAAATTTCAGAAATGAAACTGCAAAGCGTATCCTTGAAAATGTGCATATAAGCATACTCAGAGGAAACCTCTCTGAAATGTCATATCTTGCAGGACTTGAAGTTTCCACAAAGGGCGTTGACACCTCGGAAGCTGACGAGAAGAACGACCCTGTTTCCGTTGCGAAAAAAACAGCCGCAAAGTATAACTGCGTTGCAGCTATCACAGGTGCGGTGGACACAATAACAGACGGAAAGAGAGTTGCAAGAATTTCTAACGGTCACCCATATCTTTCAAAGGTAACAGGCACGGGCTGTATGACAACAGGACTTGTTGGCTCATTCGCAGGGGCTTCTGACGATATGTATACCGCCGCTGTAGCAGGCATTGCAAGCATGGGCATAGCAGGCGAGTTCGCATATGAAAAGGCTGGAGAGATAGGCTCAGGAAGCTTCCATATAGCAATTATAGACGCTATAAGCAAGATGAATAGTCAGGTCTTTGCTGCTAAGGCGAAAATAGAAGAAGTTTAGTATTGCAATATTTCAGATTTAGTGGTATCATATTATTATGGTATCACTAAATTTTATGTGGGCAATGAAATATGTAAGAACACATTTGGAAAATGCGGACAAACGGGACGTCGAGGACGCCGTCCCCTACATAATTTGCCCATTAGCTGAACAATATTTTGAACATAAAGACCAGCTATAAAAAGTCAATACCCAAAATGAAAAAAAGTCAGGATAATTT